>URHU01000078.1:0-8876 GCA_900547715.1 uncultured Collinsella sp.
CTCGTTGGCTCGGAGATGTGTATAAGAGACAGGCGTATGCTTTATTTCCTGTCCGATGGCGACTGCGAACTCGTTGCCGGCCTTATGGAGCAGCTGGCACAGACTGGTCGCTATGAGGTGCCCGCCGAGCTGCTGGCCAAGATCCAGAGTGTGTTTGGCTGCGGCTGGGCCAGCGAGCACGAGGTCCGCGCTGCTATCAAGAACTGCTGGGATGCAAACGGCTATGTGATCGACCCGCACACCGCTTGCGGCTATCACGTCTTTGAAAAGGTCGCCCCCGCCGAGGGCGCCAAGGCCCGCGTGCTGCTTTCGACCGCCAGCCCCTACAAGTTCCCGCGCGCCTGCTGCGACGCCCTGGGGCTCGACGTTCCCGAGGACGACTTTGAGGCCATGCGCGTGCTCGAGCAGACAACCAATACGGTCGCCCCGGCCCAACTCGCCGAGCTCGAGTCCAAACCCGTCCGCTTCGAAGACGTCTGCGACGTAGCCGACATGGCCAACTACGTAGAGTCTGCAGCAAAAAAGATGGCTACCAACTAAAACCCCCTATAAGGCGCCGGCGAAAGCCGGCGCACCTTCTTTTTATTTAGCTTTCGGGATAATGACGAGCATGCGAGCGGGTCTGGCCGTTTAGTTCGTCGCGAGTTCCGCACGAGCCGGAAAGCACTTAATGTGCTTTCCGAGCGAGCCAGGACTGCCCGAGCAGCGAACTAAACGGCCAGACCCGCCCAGGAGGACCCACATGATCAAAATCACCGTCCCAGCAACCAGCGCCAACCTAGGCATCGGCTACGACACCCTCGGCATGGCCGTCAGCCTCTACTCGCACTTCACCTTCGAGCGCGCCGACAAGCTCACCATCACGGGCTGCCCCAAGGAGTTCCAAAACGAGAATAACCTGGTCTATGTGAGCTTTGTCGATGCGCTGGCCGCATGGGGCGAGCCGGCCTTCCCCGTTGCCATCGACATCCAGACCGACGTGCCCGTCGCCCGCGGCCTGGGCTCCAGCTCCACCTGCGTCGTCGCCGGCATCATGGCAGCCGCCGCACTGACGGGCCACACCGTCGACCGCGCTGAGCTCGTCCGCATTGCCACCGAGGTCGAGGGGCATCCCGATAACGTCGCCCCTGCCATCCTGGGCGGTGCCGTTTGCTCCTTTACGCCGACCGATTCGCTCCCCCAATGTCTGCGCTACGAGGTGAGCGATCGCTTGCGTTTTATTACCGTGATTCCGCCCTACGAGGTACATACGAGCGAGGCGCGCAAGGTCGTGCCGCAGGAGATTCCACTCTCCACCGCCGTATGGCAAATGGGCCGCATCGCCGGCATGACGCGCGGCCTGGAGACCGGCGACCTTGACCTGATTGCCGCCGCTAATGACGACCGCATTCAGGAGCCCTATCGTCGCCGCCTGATTCCCGACTACAACGCCGTGCGCGACACCTGCCTTAACGGCGGCGCTAAAACCATCTGGATTAGCGGCTCGGGCTCGACCCTCATGGCTGTGACCGACGACACCATCGTGGCAAAGTTCCTGCAGGTCAAGCTGCGCGAGCAGTTCCCCAAGTGCGACACGCATATCCTCACGTGCGACACGGAAGGCGCCCAGATCGAATACCTGTAGTCGCCGTCCC
This sequence comes from uncultured Collinsella sp., assembly GCA_900547715.1. Classification (GTDB taxonomy): domain Bacteria; phylum Actinomycetota; class Coriobacteriia; order Coriobacteriales; family Coriobacteriaceae; genus Collinsella. The sequence continues at coordinate 1,635 of URHU01000078.1, forward strand.
GTATACTCGCCGGGGAGGCCAGGGGCTTTGCCCCCAAATCGTCCTCGGACATGGCAGGACCCCCGCTGTGCACTTCGTGCGGCGGGGGTCCTGCCGTCCTGCGGAAAGATTTGGGGGCAAAGCCCCTGGCCTCCCCTATGTTAACTTCGCCGGCGGCGGCTACAGGGACCTACGCTCTGGAAAGTCGCCGGGCTGATGTTCTGCATTTTATTGATAGGGGCTCTTGCTAGGCTGGGGCACTTATTAGAGGCAGGCCTCGGCGATGCGACGCTTGAGTTCGTCGATGCCCACGCCGGTCTGGGAGCTTGTGATGATCACATTCTCGGCAGGGACGTTGAGCTGCTTTTTGATGGCTGCTGCCTGGCGGGCCTGTTGGGTGCGGCTGAGCTTGTCGGCCTTGGTGAGGCAGACGATAAAGTTGAACTCGTTGCCCTGCAGGTAGTCAATCATGTCGTGATCGAGCTTGCTAGGGTCGTGGCGGATATCCACCAGAGAGACGACCAAGTTAAAGCTGCGCTCGGAGTCAAAGAAATCGCCAATGAGCTCGGCCCAGCGGTCGCGCTCGGCCTTGGAACGACGGGCGAAACCGTAGCCCGGCAGGTCCACAAAATGCACGTCGTCGGCCTCAAAAAAGTTGATGTTGCTCGTCTTGCCCGGCGTGCTCGAAACCTTGACCAGGTTCTTGCGGCCAAAGAGTTTGTTCATGATGGAGGACTTGCCCACGTTGGAGCGGCCGACGAAGCTCACCTCGGGACAGGTTGACTCGGGAATCTGCGAAACCTTGCCGTAGCTGGCGACGAACTTGGCAAGCTGGTAGTTAATTGAATCGGCCATGGACACTCCTTGGTCGTAGGTTCTTACAAAACGGGCGTGCTATTGCGCGGCGGCGATACGACGAACGATGTCAAGCGTGATGCCGCTCGCGGTGCGAGCGTACTCGTCCAGATCGAACTCGCGCTCGCAAAACGCGTCATATGCCTCGTCACAATTATCGCTGATAGCGCGCAGTACCAGGCAATCGACACCATTCTTGGCCGCGATGTGCGCAATTGCCGCGCCCTCCATCTCGACGCAATCGGCATGCGTGGCCTCAATCGCAGCGTTACGCATGGCGTCACCCGTAACAAAGCGATCACCCGTGGCGATAGTGCCACACAGGAACTGCTTGGGGTCCTTCTCCGCAGAAGTCTCATCCGCCGAGGCATCCACAAATCCATGCTCGGCAAGCACGGCGGCGGCAACATCAGCCAACGCCGGTGTCGAGACAAACTCCTCGAGCCCCGGCGCGGACTCGGCGATGAGTGCCGTATCGGTATCCAGATAGCGCAGGCACTTGCCTATAACCACGTCGTTAATATGGAGTTTAGGGTTTAGGCCGCCCGCAATGCCCGAAAACACAACGGCCTGCGGGGCGTATTTGCTGATGAGATGCTGCGTTGCGGCAGCGGCGTTCACGGTCCCCATGCCTGCCGTCGTGGCGACTACTGTCAGACCCGAAAGCCCACCGTTCACAACGGTCAAGCCCGCCTCCTGCGACTCATGCGTGCCACTCAGCTCTTCCTTAATCTGCGCAACCTCTTTTTCGAGTGCGCCTATGATCGCGATGGTTGCCATGCCATCCCCCAAATCCGTGCAAATTGCTTATCCACGGTATGGTACCAGCATTTTGGCTCAACCGTGTCAGCACCAAGCCGTTAGGCCAGTACAGCTCGGGTATCATAAAGGGGCAAAAATGGCTTGTTAGCCGATGGCCGACCTGAGCTCCGCACGGCGCTTTTTCATACCGGCCATAACGGCATTGCGCAGCTCGGGCATGCGCGCGGTATCCATCTGAGGTACGCCCTCAAGCTTATAGGGAATGCCCAGTTGCTCGTACTTGACGACACCCATCGTGTGATACGGCAGCATTTCCAGGCCCACCACGTTGTGCCATGGAGCGATGAGGCGACCGAGCTTCTCGCACTCCTCCACCGTGTCGGTAATGCCCGGCACCACCACGTGGCGGATAACGACCTTGATCTTGCGACGTGCAAGTTCATCGCCGAACGCCAAGATGCGTGCGGGATCGCAACCGGTCAGCTTTTTATGCTCGACCGGGTCGGCATGCTTAATATCGAGCAGTACCATGTCGGTCTCGTTGAGCACGGCATCGAACTTCTCGGGGTGGTTGGGGTCAAATGCATAGCCACAGCTATCTAGGCAGGTATGTACACGGCCATCGGGGTTGTTATGCATAGCACGAAACAGATCGGCCAAAAACTCGGGCTGCAGGAGCGGCTCGCCGCCGGACACCGTAATGCCACCGCTGCGATAGAACTCGTGGTTACTCTGGAACTCATCCATCAGGTGTTCGACGGTCACCATGGTGCCGCCGTTGACCGACCAGGTATCGGGATTGTGGCAATACGCGCAGCGCATGGGACAGCCCTGAACAAACACCACAAAGCGGATGCCGGGTCCGTCGACCGTTCCCATCGTCTCGATCGAATGCACGCGGCCAAGGGCAAACGCAGAGTCCTCGGGACGAGCGTCCACACCCTCAAGCGTCATTTCTGCCATTCGCGCTACCTTGCCTCTCCTTGGATGCAATCAATTAAAATGCCAGAGTCATTCTAGCCCATGCGTTTGCGTTTAAACGTCTCGGACTAGAACGGCACGTTTTAATCTATCCCCCATCACCATGGCTGGGGGCTACGTCGAGATGTCAGGCTGAAGAACGCTCGCCTGCGGCCTTTACGCCTTAAGCGTGAGCACCGCACCGAAGGCGGTCGGGCCGCAATGGCTCGAGATGACGCCGCCGACCTGAGTCCAGGTAACGTCCTTAAAGCCCAGATCATGCGCATAGACCTCCATGTCATCGCGCAGCTCCTGGGAAAGGCCCACCGAATACGCCAGGCCAATGTGCGAGTAGTCAATCTCGCCCTTCGCAACCATGTGGTCAATAAAGGCGCGGGCGCACTTGAGCATAGAGCCGCGGAACTTCTTGGTCGCCACGAACTTGCCGCCCGTCACCTCAATGCAGGGCTTAATCTTGAGCAGATGGGCGCCAAGGAATGCGACGTTGGACAAGCGACCGCCCGCCTTAAGAAAGGCAAGATCGGTAGGAACAAAGCCCAGCAGCACGCGGTCCATGACGGAATTCGTAAATGCAAAGATCTCGTCGACGGTGGCATCGGGGTGAGCCTCGATGTATTTGGCGGTCTCGACGACAACGAGCGACTGGCCTACCGAGACAAAGCGCGTGTCCATAGAGAACACGTAGTCGCGACCCTTGGCGGCGATCTTCGATGATTGATGCGAGCAGGTCGTGGCCTCGGAATACGCGAGATGCAGAATAGTCGCATCGGGCTGCTCAGCGTGAATGCGGTCGTACACGTGAGCAAAATCCGCAGGCGCGCAGCCACTGGTCTTGGGCATCACGCCAAACTCGTTGCAGCGTGAGTAAATCTCGAGCGGATCGATCGAACCGTCCTCGACGGTCTCGTCACCAATCGTGACATGCATGGGCACGCGCACGATGCCGTAGCGTTCGCAAAGCTCCGGCGTCACATCCGACCCAGACTCAACCACGATTACGTACTTGCCCATTATTATCACGACCCATCTCGACATTGGCTTTTCAATACATAGCACGCGCCGCCGCACTGTTGCACAACGGCGTCCAAGCGCCAAAGAGACGCCGCCCCTTGCACACAACAAAGGACAGCGTCTCCCTGGAAAACTCCGTGCTTATCTAGGATTCCACACGGTTTATTAAGGAGGGTTACTTATTCCGCAAACGGTCGCTATATGCGGTAAGCGGTAGTTGGCCGCGACAACTGCGACACATTCCGTCCAGCAAATCCAATCGTGCTCCACGCACGGTTAATGCACGAGGCGGTAGAAATTCATCGATGCCGCACCCTCGGTGTGCAGCTCCATCGCCGGAACCGCCGGCGAATAGGTACGGCTCGTAAGTGCCGCCTCGCCGCCATTTGCAAAAATCTCGACCATCGTAGTGTCCGAAAGCACGCGTAGGTCGCGAAGCTCGCCGAGCTCAATCGACCTCTGGTCGCGCCCATAGCCTTCGTCACCCATGTCGAGGGTAAGCATCCCGTCTGCATAGCGCACAAAGACACCCTTGCGGATTTCGAGCTCGATCACCTGGGCGCCCTCACAGGAAACCACAAGATCAAACAGGCGGCCCGGCTCCTCAACGGTTTCACCGCCTGTCGCGCAAACGCAGTCGCCGCGCATCCTCTCAATCTCGTGCACCGGCTGCTGACAGAGCTTACCATCGCGCATGCTCAGTTCTCTCGGCACCGTCAACGCGCACTGCCACCCGCGTGCCACCGTCGGGCTTTTTGCCGTCGCATCGGGGCAACCCGACCACCCGATCATCAAACGCCGACCCGCAGCATCCTCAAAAGACTGCGGTGCGTAGAAATCAAAGCCGGCATCGACCATCGGGGGCATGCCCTGCCCGGCGATCTTAAAACTCGGCGCCTCCCAATCGGCCTCGATGGGAAACCACACGCACTGGTGCGGATTGCGGTAACGCCATCCATCGGCGGACACACCCTGCGGACAGCAAACGAGAATAAGCGCACCATCGAGTTCAAACAGATCGGGGCACTCCCACATAAAGCCAAACTTCTCGCCCAACTCAATGCGCGTCGCATAGCTCCAGTCCTCTAGATCGCTCGAGGTATAGACAAGCACGCAGCCGCGGTCGTCTTTCGTACGAGCGCCCAGAACCATGTAGTAGATACCATCGTGTTCAAGGATTTTGGGGTCACGCACGTGCGTACCGATATCGTCGGGGTAATCGACCGGCCCAACAGCTATGCGCTTCTCGCCCAATTCGTCGGGGTTCTCGGTAACCATATGAATCTGGTTTTGCTCACGGCCCGTCAACACGTAGTCGTAATCATCGCGGTCAAAATGCTTGACGTTGCCGGTATAGAAGTAGTGAATCTTGCCGTCGTGTACAAAGGCAGAACCAGAATACGCTCCACTCGCATCCAAATTAGAATCGGGGAACAGCACAGGGCCGCGATTCTCGTACGTCACAAAATCCTTTGTCGTCAGATGATTCCAAAGCACTGGACCGCCATGCGCAGCATCGAATGGATCGTATTGGTGATAGATGTGATACGTATCACCGATCTGCACCAAACCGTTGGGGTCGTTGAGCCAGCCAAGCTCAGGCTCCACATGGAACAGGAGCCTATCGGGGTCGGACGCGATGCGACCCGCCGTCTCATCCTGTCCGGCACGCCACTGCTCATAGTCCGCGCGTGTCACCTTATTTTTTTGATTAAACATCGCCGTTGACTTTCTCGTCTATGGGGAAGGACGCTCGACTCACACGAGTCGAACGCCCTTCCCCAAATGGACTTATCCTCAGATTACGCTGAACGGCTCAACTAGAAGCTGACATCAAAGCCAGCACCAGCGCCCTCTTCATCAGTGGTCGGCACGCCCTTTGCCTTGTTGTAGGCAAAGATCAAGACGATCGGCACGATAAAGGCGATGAGATTGCCAGCCACATACCACACGAGCGTCTCGGGCGTGACGATGAGCAGGCCAAGCACGCCGGTCAGACCCTGACCGATGGCGCGCACCTCAAAGAGCTTCACGAAGGCACCGCCGCAGCCTGCACCGATGCAAGCGCAAACGAACGGAATGATCGAGTAGCGCATGTTTGCAGCAAAGATTGCGGGCTCGGAGATACCGACCAGCGTCGGGATAAAGGACGACATGCAGATGTTGCGCTCTTTGGAGTGCTTCTTGTGAATGAGATACATGCCGATGGCGCCGCCGCCCTGGGCGATGATGGAAACCGACCAGATGGCCTGGATGTAGTTGAAGCCGGTCGTGGCAACGAGGTTGGCCTCAATACCCTGGATGAACTGATGCGTACCGGTAACGACGAGCGGCTGCAGGAACGCGGCGAAGACAAAGGCGCCAAAGACGCCCATCCTGTTGTACAGGACATCGATTACGCCAGCGAGGACGTCGCCGATCAGGTTGCCGAGCGGGCCGAACACGGTGAACAGGGCAACGTTAGCAAGAATCAGGGTAACGGTCGGGACAAAGACAAACGAGACGACCTCGGGGATGTACTTCTGGGCAATCTTTTCGACCTTGGCCATAAACCAGGCAGTCAGGATTGCAGGGAACACGCCGCCCTGGAAAGCAACCATGGGGATGGAGAGCGGACCAAAGTTCCAGTACTCAGCACCCGACGGATCCATAACGAACGTGTTGCGGTTCATAAGGCTCGGGTGAACCATGACGATACCGACGAGGATGCCCAGAATCGGGTTACCGCCAAAACGCTTCACCGCGCTGTACATAACCAGGACAGGCAGGTAGTCAAACGTGGTGGCGATAATGGCAAAGAAGCTTGCGAGGTTCTTGAGGAACTCGCTGTGGTCGGCAAGGCTGCCCTCCATGCCAAAGAGGCCGTTGGCAACGATCAGCGACTTAAGGCCGATGATGATAGCAGCGCCGACGAAAGCGGGAATGATGGGGATAAAGATATCCGAGAATACCTTGAGGACCGAGAAGAACTTGCCCTTCTTGTCCGCCTCGGCGCCCTTGACCTCGGAAGCGCTGATTTCCTTAACGCCCGTCAGAGCCATAAACTCATCGTAGACCTTGTTGACGGTACCGGTACCGAAGATGATCATGAGCTGGCCGCTGTTGTACAGCACGCCCTTGACGCCATCGATGTTCTCGAGCTCGGCCTTGTTGTACTTGCTCGTATCCTTGAGCACCAGACGCAGACGCGTAACGCAATGCGTGGCGCCCTCGATGTTCTCCAGACCGCCGACGTTATCGACGACTTGCTGAGACACTACTTTGTAGTCCATGTTCCTCTCCATTCCCTTACGAAATCATAAAACGTTTTGATGCCATTACAGAGACGCGATCGTTGCATTTGCGCACTTGAGCGTACCGTCGGTGACCGTCAGTGCCACACCCTGGCCCTGCTTATTGCAGAAGCGCGCGTTAAGCGCAACATCATCGACAAAGATGGTCGCGATATCGTCGTCAACGACCAGGCGCACATGATGAGTGCCCTCGCCCTTAAAGAACAACGGACGCTCGAGGCCCATGTTGTTGACCTGGAACCACGGATACTGGGGGGCCGCCGTAAACTCGAGCTTGCCCTCACGCAGGTTGGCGCGGAACTCATAGGCAAGACCTGTCTCTTATACACATCTGACGCTGCCGACGATCTTACGCGTGTAG
>URHU01000079.1:0-8728 GCA_900547715.1 uncultured Collinsella sp.
AGATTTCTGCCTGTCTCGTGGGCTCGGAGATGTGTATAAGAGACAGCTCATCCATGCCGGCGTGTCGCGCGACCGCATCTGCATCGATCCTGGCCCGGGCTTTGGTAAGTCGGCTAACGAGGACATCGTCATCCAGCGCGAGACTGCCAAGATGGCGTCACTGGGCTATCCGCTCATGTGCGCCGTGTCGCGCAAGCGCTTTGTGGGCGCCGTCTCGGGCGTGACCGAGGCCGCCGAGCGCGATGCCGCTACGTTTGGCGTGTGCCTGGGCGCCATCCAGGCCGGTGCCAACATCGTGCGCGTGCACGACGCCGCGGGTTTTGCGCAGTTCCTGAACGGCTACTGGGCGGTTGCCAAGCCGCAGCCGCGCCGCGCGTTTGTGGCCGTGGGCTCCAACCTGGGGCATCGCTGCGACAACATCCGCGCCGCACGCGAGATGATCGCCGAGATTCCACTCACCTGCGTGTCCAACTCCTCCAAGATTTACGAGAGCGAGCCGGCCTACGAGACGCGCCAGGACGCGTTTGCCAACGCCGTCATCGAGATCAAGACCGAGCTGGCGCCGCTGGTGCTGCTCGACGAGCTCATGAAGATCGAGGCCGAGCTTGGGCGCGACCGCTCCAAAAAGGCCAAGGCCAACGGTCCGCGCACCATCGACCTGGACCTGCTGTGGATGGACGGCGAGACCCACGGCGGCAAAAAGCTGCGCCTGCCGCATCCTCTCATTGGCGAGCGCGACTTTGTGCTGGTGCCGCTCGAGGACCTGATGCACGACCCGGCGCGGTTCTTCCGCTACAACGGTGTCGAGGTCAAGGAGCCCGAGGACCGCGTGGGCCATATCGTGGGCGAATTGGGGCGTATGTAGATGATCGAGATGAATGCTGTTGCCGCTGGCACCGAGCTCGACGCGGCGCGCGACGCGGGCCGCGAGGGCATGTCCGCGGGCTGGTGCGCGTGGAGTGCGGGCGATGCTTCGCTGACGTTTTCGCTGGTCGTGCGTCCGGATGTGAACATGCATGCCTTCCACGCCCTGCCGTTTGTGGCTGCGATGGGCATGATGGACGCGCTCGTGGGCACGGCTTCGACGCCGGGGTTGGGCCTTGCCGGTAAGGTGGGTATCCAGTGGCCGAGCGATATCGTGTGCGGTGCGCCTGCGTTTGAGACGTCGCTCGCGCGTGTTGCCGTGAACGGCGGTGCCGGTGCTGCGGGCATGTTTGCCGCGGTGACGGTGTATATTGAGCGTTCGGCGCTGAGCGAGCTTGGTGTGGATGTGGCTGACGAAGCGCTGGTCGAGAAGTTGGCCGCCGCCGTGCTGACCCGTGTGGACACCTGGGCGGTTGCCGCCAACACACCACAGGGCGCTGCCGGCCCGCTGGCTCCGGTGCTGGGCGAGTACTTTGACATGGTGCCACTGCTGGGTCGTCAGGTCGCGGCGGTGTCGCCCAACGGTTTGCCGCTTGCGGTCGGTGTGTTTGCGGGCCTGGACATCTGGGGTCGCGCCACCATCAAGACCGATGCCGGCGAGCAAGAGTTTCCGCCCGAGGCCGTGCGGATTCGCAGTCTGTAGCGCGGGGCACCTGCGCTCAAAGATAACGATGACAATGAAGCCCTCTTCGGCCTGTGCCGGGGAGGGCTTTCGCCTATCTGGGGAATGGGTTGCCAGCGCCCTATTCCCCAAAATTGAAAATTTTTCAGTTTTGAGGAATAGACTTGGCGAGCATTTGCGGGGACTGTGGCATCGGGCGTGCTCGACTTAAGCCCCTGCTCTATCCCAGCTCCTGCATGCGGCGGTAGATTTCGCAGATACCCTTGATGGTGAGCTGTCCGTCGACCACGTCGAAGGCATCGGTCGAATCGGCGACGATGCTGGCGAGACCGCCCGTGGCGATAACGGTGGCATCCTCGCGGCCCAGCTCGCGCTTCATGCGCGCGACCAGGCCCTCGGCCATGGCGGCGGCGCCCGTTACGGCGCCGACCTTGATGCATTCCTCGGTGTCACGGCCGATGGCGTGCTCGGGCGCCTCGAGCGGCACGCTGGCGAGCTTGGCGGCACGGGCAGCAAGCGCGTCCATGGAGATACGGATGCCCGGCGCAATCGCTCCGCCAATGTAATAGCCGTCCTCATCAATGACGTCGATATTGGTTGCGGTGCCAAAGTCCACCACGATTGCCGGCGCGCCGTAGAAAGTTTCGGCCGCAACGGCGTTAGCGACGCGATCGGCGCCTACGGCTTGGGGACGCGCCGCGCGCAGCTTGGTCACCGCGGCCGTCTGCGGCCCGATGACGATGGCGTCCGCGGCAATGCGGTCGGCCACGGCGTGCCATTCGCGCGAGAGCTGCGGCACCACGCCGGCAAAGGCGATCGCGTCGACCGCGTCGAGCGAAAGGCCGTACATCTTAAAGAAACCCATCAGGCGCACATGGATCTCGTCGGCGGTATAGGAGCGGTCGGTGGGCATGCGCCACGACTGCACCAGCTCGTCTCCGTCAAACAGGCCCATGGCCGTCTGCGTGTTTCCCATATCGATAGCGAGCAGCATGTCTACTCCCAGTGTTGGCATAAAAGGACGCGCACCATTGTATACGCGTCGCCGACGGCACTCGGCTGCGATTCGTTTACGGTGATAGGGGCCGAGGGGTTTAAATATGAAGGAATTATGCTCTACGAGATTTTCCTTGTCGTTTACCGAACTCCCGCGTAATATTCTTTCTTGCGCACATGAGGCGCCCAGACATTGCGGGGTGGAGCAGTCTGGTAGCTCGCCGGGCTCATAACCCGGAGGTCGTAGGTTCAAATCCTGCCCCCGCGACCAAGAACTTGCAGCTCGTCGGCCTAGCCGGCGAGCTTTTTTGTTATTCCGGGACCGTGTTTTCGGTCCAATTCTCGGTCTCTCAAACAAAATCTCGATCTGTAACATCTAGACCCGATTTAGGCGGCTGGGTGTTACAGATCGAGATATACCGGTGGGTTGGGTCGTGTTTGTCTAAATCTGTAACACGAGGGACGAATTTTGCCGAGTTGTTGTTACAGATTTAGATTTTCTAGCAGGCGGGTTTGGTTTGTCTCGATCTGTAACAGGTAGGGGTCAAAAGTGGGCCTAGCTGTTACAGATCTAGATTGTTGAGGTTGGGTCGAGAGGAATATCTCGATCTGTAACAGTAAGACCCGGTTTTGCCGAGTGGTTGTTACAGATTGAGATAAACCGACGGGCCGCCCCGCCCATCCCCATCCACCTGCCGCTACCTGCTGTCCGCCGATTTCCGTTGCGCTGCTGTATTCCCATGCCATATCCTCTAGACAACTACGCGGCATCATCGCCGCCGCGCCTACAAGAGAGGAATGTCCATGACCGCACCTGCATCCAAGCTGCTCCAGCCCATTACGGTTGGCCCCCTTGAGCTCAAGAACCGCATTATGTTCCCGCCGCTGACCACCGGCTACGAGGAGCGCGACGGCTCCATTGGCAAGCGCAGCCTGGCTTTTTACGAGCGCCTGGCCCGTGGCGGTGTGAGCTACATCGTCATCGGCGACGTCGCTCCCGTCATGACCGCAAGCCCCACGCCCAAGCTGGCAACCGACGCCCAGATCCCCACGTTTAAGGCGCTGGCCGATGCCGTCCACAAGCACGGCGCCAAGGTCGCGCTGCAGCTGTTCCACCCCGAGTACGATGTGCCCGGTGTCGGCCGCATGGTCATGGGCTCCATGGCTGCCGCCAAGGCCGCGCAGGAGGCCAAGGCCGCCGGCGACGAGGAGACCTTTGCCGCCAAGATGGCCGAGTCCAACGAGATCCGCAACCAGGCCTACGCCAAGCTGCATCACGACATGCAGCACTTTGTGAACGAGGCGAGCGTAGAGCAACTCACCCAGATCAAGGAGGCCATCGCTGCCTCGGCCGCCCGTGCGCAGCAGGCCGGCATCGACGCCATCGAGGTCCACGGCGATCGTCTGGTGGGTTCGCTGTGCTCGGCCATCCTCAACCAGCGCACCGACGAGTACGGCGGCTCGTTCGAGAACCGCGTTCGCTACGCGCTGGAGGTCGTCGCTGCCATTAAGGAAGCCGCGCCGCAGCTGATGGTGGAGTACAAGCTCCCCGTGATCATGGAGAACCCCGACGGCACGCCGCGCGGCAAGGGCGGCCTGCAGCCCGACGAGGCCTGCGAGTTCGCCAAGCTGCTCGAGGGCGCGGGCATCGATATGATCCAGGTCGCACAGGCCAACCACACCGGCAACATGGGCGACACCATTCCGCCCATGGGCGCCATGCCCTACAACTGGACGCTGCCCGTGGCCGAGCGCGTCAAGGCCCTGGTCTCCGTGCCGGTGGCAACCGTGGGCCGCGTGGTTTCGGTCGAGGCCGGCGAGAAGATTCTGGAAGACGGCGCCGCCGACATCATCGCCTATGGCCGCTCGCTCATGTGCGACCCCGACATTGCGCTGAAGGCCGCCACGGGTGAGCCCATCCGCGAGTGCCTCAACTGCAACAAGGGTTGCGTCGATGCGATTCAAAACCGCAAGTACATTTCGTGCGTGCTCAATGCCGAGAACGGCGACGAGGCGACCATCGCCATCAAGCCGGGCGAGGGCGACAAGAAGGTCGCCGTGGTGGGCGGCGGCATCGCCGGCCTGGAGGCCGCGCGCGTGGCGGCCAAGCGCGGCTACGACGTGACCATCTACGAGGCGAGCGATCACTTGGGCGGCCAGATTGTGCTGGCGGCTGCGCCTCCGCGCAAGGACGAGATCATGCGCTCGGTCGAGTACTACGAGAAGATTCTGCCTGGTCTGGGCGTGAAGGTTGAGCTCAGCCATGCCGCTACCGCTGAGGACCTCAACGCCGCCGACGCCGCGATTGTGGCTGTGGGCGCGCACGACGTGGTCATCCCCGTTCCGGGTGCCGACTCGGAGAAGGTCGTCTCGAGCTGGGACGTGCTGGCCGGCAAGGTGGAGCTTACGGGCCGCGTCGCCGTCATTGGCGGTGGCCTGGTGGGCACCGAGACTGCCGAGTACCTGCTGCGGCGCGGCTGCGAGGTGGCGATTGTCGAGATGCTCGACAAGATTGCCGCGGGCGAGTCCGAGACCATTCTGCCGCTGATTATGAGCGACTTTGCCGAGCACAACGTGGAGCAGCACGTGAAGACCCGCCTGACCGCCATTACCGACGAGGGCGTGGAGGCCGTGCGCACCACCGAGGACGGCGCCGAGGAGCCGGTAAATATCGCCTGCGATTACGTGGTGATGGCCGTGGGCTCCAAGGCCAACGCGTTTGGCCTGGACGGCGTGACGGTGCCCGTGACCTGCGTGGGCGACTGCTCGGGCGAGCGCACCGCCGACATTGCGAGCGCCATCCGCACGGCGTATCACGCGGCCAACGAGCTGTAGTTGAGCATCGCGGCCAGGCGGGGCGGTAGCACGGATTCGTCTCGCCCGGCTGTGTCCCGTCGGGTGTCAACCGGTGCGGGGCCTGCAAGCGCAGCAGGTCCCGCCCTTTTTGTTTTGCTCCGGTGGATGGCAATGCGCGGTAATCATGAGGAGTGAGGGCGTCTACTACCTTGCAGATCACTCAAAATTATTGGGGGAGGGGTTAATAACTATATCCTCTATACCAAAGGACATAAAGAGATGCCAATTTTGTTGACAAGCGAATGACGATTAGCTGTGAGTCAGCTACCAGCGTAAATAATCGATAAAGATATGTCGTAATTTGGTGCCAAATGCCCAGATAATGCCGCGTCTATTTTAATTAACTGCTTTGAGCAAACAGTAAAATGCTACTATCTAACTTGCACGTAAGAAAGCAGATTAACGGTTAAGGCTAAGAAGTGGCAGGTATGTCGGAAGCAACTAGGACTCGCACGCATGCGCCCGAGGTTAGGCAGCGCGCCGTCGAGATCCTCCAAGAGGGGGTCGGTCATCGCGCCCTCGCCGCGGAGCTTGGCATTCCCCAGGCCACGGCTCGTCAGTGGGCCCGCGCGTATGCCGTGGGCGGTGCCGACGCCGTTCTCAATGCCGGTTCGCATCATCACACCTATTCGTACGACGTAAAGCTCGCTGTGGTTAAGGACCGTCTGGAAAACGGCTTGACGGTTCGCGAGGCCATGATCAAGCACAAGATTCCCAGCGAGTCTTCGGTCAAGGCTTGGTGCCGTCAGTACCGCGAGAGCGGTGAGGCCGCACTGGTCGATAAGCCGCGCGGTCGCAAGCCGCGCGTTAAAAAGGCGGAATAGCAAACGGGATGGTGCGCTCATAGGGGCGCATTTTTCTTGCCGCCCCTCTACTCCAATGCGGACAGACTCCTTGCCCCGTACGCCTAAAACTCCCCAGTTGACCGAAAACCTGCCGCCGCTATTCCTCAATTGAGCTATAACGTTAAACAATTGCAGCGTTTTTGCATGGGGGAGTGATGGTATGACGCTACTGTATTTCCTTACTCTGTTTCCGCTGGTACCGGCGCTGGGCATGCTGCTCGCGCGCGGTGACCGCGCCCGCGATGCGGTGGGGCTCATAGGCTCCGGCATTATTATGGCGGTGACAGTTGTAGTCGCCGTCATGTTTTTTGGCATGGGTCCGCAGAGCTTTGAGGTTGCCTCCGGCACCTCGCATGTGCTCTCGATCATCAGCTCCGTCATCGACGTCATCCTGTGCGCCGTAATCCTGTACAACGCGTACAAATATAGGAACGCGCTCGCCACGGTGCTCGGCATAGTCCAGCTGGTGGGCTCGTTCGCCTTTGCAGCCATGACGCTGCCCGCGGTCGAAGCCGTCACGGCGACGCCGCTCTACCTGGACTACATGAGCGTGATCATGGTCCTCGCCGTCGGTATCGTCGGCAGCCTCATCTGCGTGTATGCCCTGGGCTACATGAAGGACTTCCAGGCTCATGACGAGCACGAGGCCGCGCTGCGCGGGCAGACCGCGCTCGACCGTCGCCCGCAGTTCCTGGCACTTATGTTTCTGTTCCTCTCGGCCATGTTCGTTATCGTGACGAGCGACAACCTTGAGTGGCTGTTCTGCGGCTGGGAAATCACCACCGTGTGCTCGTTCCTTATGATTGGCTACACGCGCACGCCCGAGGCCATTAAAAACGCCTTTACCCAGATCATCCTCAACATGCTGGGCGGCATCGCGTTTTTGGCGGGCCTTATGTTTCTGCACGTTAACGGCATGCCGCTGACCATCTCGGGCATGATCGAGCTTTCCGGCGCCGGTACCGCGCAATCCGCGCTGCTGGTGATGCCGGTCATCCTGTTGTCGCTCGCCGCACTCACCAAGGCCGCACAGATGCCGTTCCACACGTGGCTGTTGGGTGCCATGGTTGCCCCCACTCCCACGAGCGCCCTGCTGCACTCGTCAACCATGGTTAAAGCCGGCGTGTTCCTAATGGTCAAGCTGAGCCCGCTCTATGCTATCTATCCCGTGACTGGCTTTATGGTTACGAGTGTGGGTGCCATCACGTTTTTGCTCGCTGCCCTCATGGCCATCTCGCAGAGCAACGCCAAACGCGTGCTCGCGTACTCCACCATTTCCAACTTGGGCCTCATCAGTGCCTGCTTGGGTGTCGGCGCGCCCGAGGCCGTGTGGGCGGCCATCTTCCTGATCCTGTTCCACACAGTGGCAAAGTCGCTGCTGTTCCTGTGCGTGGGCACGGCCGAGCACCATATCGGCAGCCGCAACATCGAGGACATGGACGGCATGTTCAGCCGTATGCCGCACCTGACGCGCCTGATGATGCTGGGCATCATGGGTATGTTCGTGGCGCCGTTTGGCATGCTCGTGTCCAAGTGGGGCGCCCTGGTGGCGTTTGCGCAGACCGGCAACGTGCTCATGATCATGGTGCTGGCCTTTGGCTCGGCCGCGACGTTCTTCTTCTGGGGCAAGTGGCTTGCCAAGCTTTCGGGCGTCGACCCCACGGCTCAAAACGTTGAGGTCAATGTCCATAAGACCGAATGGATGGCCCTCAACACCATCGCCGCGCTGCTGATTCTGTGCTGCGTGGCGTTCCCGGTTATCTCGAGCGGTCTGGTGTCGCCTTACTTGGCCATGGTGTTTGGCCGCGTGCCGTACGTTATCGGCAAGGACGCCATGTATCTGATGGTGGTTATCGTGGCTTTTATCGCCGTGGTGCTGCTGACGTCGTTCCGCGTGAGCAATAAGCCGCACGTCAACGTGTACCTTTCGGGTGTGGGAACCGACAAATATCGCCACTTCCGCGGCTCGATGGGACACGAGGTGAAGGCCGAAAAGCGCAATTGGTACTCGGAGGACGCCCTTGGCGAGAAGCGTATTAGCCCCGTGGGTAGCGTTGTGTGCTGCAGCATTATCTTGTTTGCGCTGCTGTGCTGCGCATGGATTGGGCCCGAGAGGCTTGCCATGAGCGCGCCCTCGGTGCTGCGCGGCAAGTATTTCGAAGGTTCGGGTGTCGTGGGCATCTTTATTGGTACCTTGGTGTTTGCCCTGCTGGCGCCTTTGGTTGGTGGCCTGATCGACGGCGTTGACCGCAAACTTTCGGCCCGTATGCAGGGCCGCGTGGGCCCGCGCCTGCTCCAGCCTTTCTACGACGTTGCCAAGCTGCTGCGCAAAGCCCCTGCCAGCGTAAACACCATGGACGATACCTATATGGCGTGCGCGCTCATCTTTACCGTCGTGGGCGGCGGCATCTTTGTGTCGGGCTCTAACACGCTACTGCTGTCTCTTATACACATCTGACGCTGCCGACGATCTTACGCGTGTAGA
>URHU01000080.1:0-8581 GCA_900547715.1 uncultured Collinsella sp.
TTCTGCCTGTCTCGTGGGCTCGGAGATGTGTATAAGAGACAGACCCGCGAGCACGTGCATGTGCTGGAGCTGCTGGGCGTCACACACATGGTGGTGGCGCTGACGATGTGCGACTTGGCCGATAGCGAAATGATTGAGCTGGCCGAGCTCGACGTCGATGATTTTTTGTCGGACACCGTGTTTGCCGGCGCGTCGATTATCCCCGTGTCATCCAAGACCGGCGCGGGAATCGATAACCTGCTGGTTGCGCTCGACGAGCAGGTTGCCGCTTGCTGGGATTTCTGTCGCGACCGTGCCGAGCTCACCGATGCCGCACCGCGTCTGCCCATCGACCGCTGCTTTACGATCAAGGGCGCCGGCACCGTCGTGACGGGAACGCTGCACGATGCGCCGGTTGCGGTGGGCGATGAGCTCGTCGCGCTGCCGTCGCGCACGGCCTGCCGCGTACGCGGGATCCAAGTGCATGGCGACACGCAACGGGCGCTGCCCGGTCAGCGTGTGGCGCTCAACCTGGTTGGTGACGGCGTTGCTGCGCTCGATCGCGGTGAGATGCTCGGCGTGGAGGGTCGCTTTGGCCAGACGATGCGATTTATTATGGCGTTTACGTATTTGGGTCGCGAGGGAGCCAAGCCGCGTGTTCTCGAGTCGGGTGCGCGTGTGCACGTGATGGCGGGTACGGCCGAGGTCGTCGGTCGCATCATGTTCATGGAGGGCGAGGCCCCCATGGCGGCGGGCGAGACCCGTATCGTTCAGGTGCGCTTGGAAAACTCACTGCCGCTACGTGCCGGGGACCATACCGTAGTGCTGTCCTATTCGCCCGTGATGCTTGTTGGCGGCGGGCGCGTGCTGCTTTCGCGCTGCCGTCGCTCGCGCGAGCTTGCCGAAGGAGAGCGTGCACTGTATGCGGCGCTCGAGGCTGGAGATATTGCGTGCGCGGTGGATGCGTGGCTGGCGCTGCAGATGCTGCCGGTTACGGCGGTTGATATTGCCGAGGCTTTGGATCTTGGTGTCGGCGAGGTCGATGCCGTGCTGCGTGGGTTGGTGGCGCAGGGCTCCGTTCGCAAGCTTGCCGTGGGTGATGCGGACCTCTTGGCGGACACCGTGGTGCTCGACGCTGCGATGGATGCACTGGCGGCGACCCTGTCAGCCATGCACACGGCGGCCCCCAAGGAAACGGGCTTTACGCCTGGCGCCGTTGCCCATGCTGCGTGGCCTGCCGCTGATGAAGGCGTTGCCGCGGCTCTGATTGCCGAGGGCTGCTCGCGTGGCGTGTGCGCCGCCGAGGGCGCCGAGGTATTCGATCCACATTCGGCCGCCGCGGCGGCACGCGTGGTGCGAGAGGCTCGCGAACGTATCGTTGCCTTGCTGGACGAAGCTGGCCTCGATGCACCGACGTTGCCCGAGGTGGGCGAGCAGCTGCAGCTCGATCGCGACACCATGACGCGTGCCCTGCGCGAGCTTTCGCTCAACCGCTCGATCGTTAAGGTCGAGCGCGACGTTGCCCTGTCCGCTGCCGCCGAGGCCCATGCGCGCGAGCTTGTTGCCGCCGCCATTGAGGCCGCCGGCGGAGCTGCCACCACGAGCGTACTGCGCGAGGCCCTGGGCGTGTCGCGCAAACGCGCTATCAGCATCTTGGAGCATCTGGATGCCGTGCGCTTTACGGTGCTCGACAAGGATGCCGGTGGTCTGAGGTCCCTACGCTAGGCCGGTCACCCGCTCCCGCCTCCTCAGTTGCGGTGAAATAGTTCCTGTTTTTGGGGTCTTGCAGCCTAAGCAAGAACTATTCCACCGCAACTTCTTGCTCGTCTTTTTGGGATGGGGCCCGCTCGGTTTGGTAAAATACCGCCGCACTTGGGAACGGATGGGCTCCGGTGGGCTCCGCGGTCCTCAAAACCGTTGCGAGGCGTGCAAAACGTCTTGGATGTGTTCGATTCACATACGTTCCCGCCATATGCTACCAGCGCTTTTGTGCTCGCGGTCTTGCTGCGTGCCGCAAAGGCGCTGTTTTGTTTTTGCACGAGCTTTTCGTAGCACCGCTATTTCTGCGGCGGTATTTGGCTTCGTGCACCGGGTTTCGAGCATGCCGATGGAGGTGGTTTGCCGTATGACTACCGTAAGACGCGCCGATCTTTCTTGTGTCGTCCAGGCGGGCGGGCTGTCCTCGCGCATGGGTTGCGATAAGGCGCGCATGGCGTTTTGCGGCGAGCCGCTCATCGAGCGCGTGTTGGGTCGGCTGGCGCCAGTTGCCGGCGAGTTGGTCGTGACGACGTCGCGTTCCAGCGAGCTTGCCTATCTTGAGGAGCACGCGTTTGGCGGCCTGGTGCCGCGTGTGGTGGCGGACCTTGAAGGGCCGGCGGGTGCCATGCGCGGCATCGCGAGCTCGTTGGCTGCGGCTCGGCTGCCGCTCGTGGCGATCGTTGCCTGCGATATGCCGTTTGTCTCGCCGGAACTCATCGGCGCGCTTGCCGATCGTGTTGAGGCCGAGGCGCTCGATGCGTGCGTGCCGCGCGAGGAGCGGGGGATTGAGCCGCTTTGCGCTGTCTGGCGCCGTGACGCGTGCGCGCCGGTTGCCCAAGAGTTGCTCGCCTGCGACCGCCAACGCATTCGCTGCCTGATCAATCGCGTTCAGGCCGGTTATATGGATGAGCCGCAGATTGTTAAGGCCGCCGGCTCCACGCTCTGCTTCGAGAACGTCAATACACCCGAGGAGTTTGCGGCAGCCGAGCTGCTCGCCTAGACGATGGGAGATGCCATGTCTCACGATATTTGCCCCGACACGGGAGAGCCTTGCACTTGCGACGGGTCCGAACCCTGTACCTGCGGTTGCGGTGGCTGTGGGCATACCGCGGAAGAGGAAGCGGCCGCCGCGGCGTATCGTGAGGCACACCGCGGCGACCCGTCCGGTGATGCCCTCGACCACGAACGCAAGATCATCGTGTCGTTCGACAGCACCTTCGATGTGATGGAATGCGAGCAGCTGTGCCTGGATGCCGGCGTGCCCGGGCGCATTATGCCTTTGCCCGGCTCCATTACCGCCGGTTGCGGGCTGTGCTGGGCCATGCCGTTCTCGGGCGATGCGCTCGCCGCCTTCCGTGCTGCCACCGAAGGCCGCATAACCCCCCGCCGATTACCATCAGCTCGTCCTCTAGCCGTCAGCACCACCACAAAGGCGCCTGTCCCCAATGTGGTGGTTTGGAACACGTGGACGAAACAGGTTTGAAACACGGGTTTTGCACGTCAGGCACTCAAAAACGCCTCTACCTGCATCGTAATCAAAACGAAACATCTGCTCGTCTGCTTATGCGAAACTTTCCCGCAACAGTGCGATATTATCCATACTCGATAAAGTTCGCGGCGCATAGGGTGCCGCGACCAACATTTTTCGTTTCCCATCATTGGAGGAAGCATGAGCTACACGCAGAAAGTTCTCGACGAGCTCAAGGCCCGCTATCCCGAGCAGCCTGAGTTCATCCAGGCCGCGACCGAGATCCTCGGCACCATCCAGCCGGCGCTCGACGCCCATCCCGAGTACGAGGAGGCCGCCCTGCTTGAGCGCCTCGTCGAGCCCGAGCGCATCGTTATGTTCCGTGTCCCCTGGGTCGATGACCAGGGCAAGGTCCAGGTTAACCGCGGCTATCGTGTCGAGTTCAACTCTGCCATTGGACCCTACAAGGGCGGTCTGCGCTTTAACCCGACGGTCACCCTGGGTATGCTCAAGTTCCTGGGCTTGGAGCAGATCCTCAAGAACAGCCTGACCACCCTTCCCATGGGCGGCGGCAAGGGCGGCTCCGACTTTGACCCCAAGGGCAAGTCCAACAACGAGATCATGCACTTCTGCCAGTCCTTCATGACCGAGCTCTTTCGCCACATTGGCCCCAACACCGACGTTCCCGCCGGCGACCTGGGCGTTGGCGGCCGAGAGGTTGCCTACATGTTCGGTCAGTACAAGCGCCTGACCAACGAGTGGACCGGCGTCCTCACCGGCAAGGGTCTCTCCTTTGGCGGCTCGCTTGCCCGTACCGAGGCCACCGGCTACGGTCTGGTCTACTTTGTGGACGAGTACCTCAAGAGCCGCGGCGAGTCCTTCGAGGGCAAGAACGTCGTCGTTCACGGCTCCGGTAACGTCGCTATCTACGCGGTCCAGAAGGTCGCCCAGCTCGGCGGCAAGGTCCTGGCTTGCTCCGACACCCACGGCTGGGTCGAGGATCCCGACGGCATCGACTACACCGTGCTCGAGCATGTCTACAACAAGAAGCGCTCCGGCCACGACAAGGGCGTCACGCTCGCTATGTACGTTGACGAGAAGCCCAATGCCACGTGGCACGAGGGCGACGGCCGCGGCGTGTGGCAGCTTCCCTGCGACATCGCGCTGCCCTGCGCTCGCGAGAACACGCTGCTGCTCGAGGACGCCCAGGCGCTCGTCGCCAACGGCTGCAAGGTGGTCGGCGAGGGCGCGAACATGCCCACGACCATCGAGGCCACGACCTACTTCCAGGAGAACGGCGTCGCTTTTATGCCCGGCAAGGCTGCCAACGCCGGTGGCGTGCTCGTGTCCGGCCTGGAGATGAGCCAGAACGCCGAGCACCTGTCCTGGACCTTCGAGGAGGTCGACGGCAAGCTCGAGCAGCTCATGCGCGGCATGTTCCACAACGTTGACGACACCGCCAAGGAGTACGGCCAGGAGGGCAACTTTGTCATGGGCGCCAACATCGCCGGCTTCCTGAAGGTCGCCGACGCCATGCTCGCCCAGGGCGTCTGCTAAATCTTCGCTCGACATAGCATGTGATGAGGCTCCCAGCTATCCGGCTGGGAGCCTTTTCTATCCCGGAGGACTCCTCATAACTTGCGGTGATATACGGACTGCTTTGCGTTCCAGAACGGCTAATCAGTCCGTATATCACCGCAAGTTATGGATGGGTGGGTGGATTTTGTCCTAAAACGGTGTGCGGCCCCTCGTTTGGTACACTTAAAGGTACTGGACAAGTGAAGAGATGGGGGAGAACGTGCTCAAGTTCGGTACCTACGTCCGTGTTGGAAACGCGGCCGAAGCCTATGAGCTCTTGCAGAAGAACCGCAACAACAAGATTGTGGGCGGCGGCATCTGGATGCGCCTGGGTTCGCGTCGTTTGGCGACGGCGATTGACCTTTCGGCCTGCGGACTCGATCAGATCGAGGAGACCGAGACCGAGTTTCGCATCGGTGCCATGTGCACCCTGCGCCAGCTCGAGCGTCATGCCGGGCTCAACGCGCTTGTCAACAATGTCTTTGAGTTCGCCATCCACGACATCGTGGGCGTGCAGCTGCGCAACACCGCCACGGTGGGCGGCAGCAT
The DNA here is from genome assembly GCA_900547715.1 of uncultured Collinsella sp. Classification (GTDB taxonomy): domain Bacteria; phylum Actinomycetota; class Coriobacteriia; order Coriobacteriales; family Coriobacteriaceae; genus Collinsella. The sequence goes on from URHU01000080.1 coordinate 5,333, forward strand.
CTACGGCCGCTTTGGCTTCTCGGACGTGCTCTCGGCTTTCCTGGCGCTCGATTCCTATGTTGAACTGACGGGGGCAGGCCGCGTGCCGCTCGCCGAGTTCGTGAACATGGGTTACGTGCGCGACGTGATCGAGCACATCGTAGTCGTTAAGCACGATTACCGTGCAAGCTACGAGGCCGTGCGCAAGGCCGCGACCGACTTCCCCTCCTTAAATGTCACTGCCGCCTGGTGGGACAACAGCTGGCATGTCACCGTGGGCGCCCGCCCGCTGCACGCGACCCTGCTGCAGGGCGAGGCATGCGGCCTTACTGCCGAGCAGCCTTCCGAGGACGAGCTGCGCGCCCTGGCCGCGTCCGTACGCGCGCTGAGCTACGGCACCAACCTGTGGGGCTCGGCTGACTACCGCCGCCGCATCTCGGCCCCGCTGGCGATTCAGGCCGTGCGCCGCGCCGCCGGCATCGAGCTTTCGGCCGCGCTTGCGCACGAGCTCGAGGGCGTGCAGATTTCTAAGTTTGCCACGGACGAGTATTCCTGCCGCCGCGTGCCCGGCGTCGATTCTAGCGAGGTGCGCTAATGGCTGCCAAACTCATCGATCTTTCCTTTACGCTCAACGGTCGTAAGGTCAAGGTTCAGATTGCCCCCGACACCATGCTCTTTGCGTTGTTGCGCGAGCAGGGCTGCGCGTCGGTGCGCTGTGCTTGCGAGACCACCAACTGCGGTCTGTGCACGGTGTGGCTCGACGGCGACCCGGTGCTGAGCTGCTCGGTTCCCGCCGCCCGTGTTGAGGGTCATACCATTACCACGCTTGAGGGCCTTAAGGCCGAGTCTGAGGCGCTTGCCCGCGCAATGGCTGCCGAGGGCGCCGAGCAGTGCGGTTTTTGCGCACCCGGCCTTATCATGAACGTGCTGGCACTTGCCCGCGCCGCCAAAGAGGACCCGAGCCTCGTCGCCACGCGCGAGGAGCTCTCGCGCCAGCTTGCCGGCAACCTCTGCCGTTGCAGCGGCTACGAGAGCCAGCTGCGCGCCATCGTGCGCTTCCTCAACGAGTCCGGCGTGCAGGTGGGCTTTGAGATGCCCGAGCTGCCGGTCAACGAGACGAGCTCCGACGGTGTCGCGTACAAGCAGATCACCAAGAAGCAGCCCAAGAAGGACTCGAAGGCCCTGCTCGAGGGTCGTCCCGTCTACACGGGCGACCTGGTACCCGCCGGCGCACTCATCGTCAAACTCAAGCGCAGCCCGTATGCCCGCGCCAAGATCCGCTCCATCGATACGTCGCGCGCCCTGAAGGTGCCCGGTGTGGTGGGCGTCTACACCTACGAGGACGTGCCCCAGCGCCGCTTTACCATCGCCGGCCAGAGCTATCCGCAGCCGAGTCCTTACGACCGCTTGATTCTCGAGAACCTCGTCCGTTACCAAAACGAGGAGGTGGCGATCGTCGCCGCCGAGACTGAGGAGGCCGCCGACAAGGCACTCAAGCTCATCAAGGTCGACTATGAGGTGCTCGAGCCCCTGCTCGACTTTACCAAGGCGCTCGATAACGACATCGTGGTCCACCCCGAGGGCGACGTGACCTTTATGTTCCCGCAGGGCGGCGATGTTCCGCGCAACCTGGTGTGCAGCGGTACCAGCGATTTTGGCGACTTGGACGAGGCCTTCGCCCAGAGCGACATCGTCTTCACCCGCACCTACACCAGCCAGGCCACGCAGACCGCGCCCATGGAAACCTTCCGCGCCTTCGCGACGACCGACGCGTTTGGGCGTATCTCGGTGACCACCTCCACGCAGGTGCCCTTCCACGTGCGCCGCATGGTCGCTCAGTCGCTCGATATCCCGCAGTCGCAGGTGCAGGTCATTAAGCCGCGCATCGGCGGTGGCTTTGGCTCCAAGCAGACGGGCTGCTGCGAGATCTTCGTTGCGTTCGTCACCCAGCAGACCGGCCGTCCGAGCTGCTGCTGCTACTCCCGCGAGGAGACCATCACCGCGGGCAACTCGCGCCATCAGATGCAGATGACCGTCAAGCTGGGTGCCATGAACGACGGCACCATCACGGCCATCGACTTGCATACGCTGTCCAACGCCGGCGCGTATGGCGAGCATGCCACCACGACGATCGGCCTTTCGGGCCACAAGAGCCTGCCCATCTACAACCATGTGAAGGCGAGCCGCTTTAGCTGGGACGCCGTCTACACCAATACCAACCGCGGCGGCGCGTATCGCGGCTACGGTGCCACCCAGGGCCAGTTTGCCGTGGAGAGTGCCGTCAACGAGCTCGCCGACATGCTGCACATGGATCCCGCCGACCTGCGCCTTAAGAACATCGTGCGCGAGGGCGAGGTCATGCCGCAGTACTACAACGAGAAACTCAACGCCTGCGCGCTCGACCGCTGCCTGCTGCGCGCAATGGACATGATCGGCTGGCGCGACAAGCCGCTGGCCGTTGACCTGGGCGATCGCGTGCGAGCCCTGGGTTGCGCGCTCACCATGCAGGGCTCGGGCATCTCCAACGTGGATATCGCCGGCATCGACATGCGCCTGGAAGAGGATGGATTCATTACCATCGGCACCGGCGCCACCGATAACGGCATGGGCGTCGACACGATCCTGGCGCAGATTGCCGCCGAGGAGCTGGGCGTTGAGAGCTCGCTTATCGTGGTGCGCGGCGTGGACACCGATGTGTCGCCGTTCGATGCCGGCTCGTACGCGAGCTCGGGCACGTACGTGACGGGCCTGGCGGCCAAGAACGCCGCGACCGAGCTGCGCGAGAAGATTTGCGCCAAGGCTGCCCAGATGTGGGATGTGGATGCCGCCGACGTGGTCTTTGATGGCCAGTACGTGCGTCTGTCCGACGAGCGTGCCGCGCGCGAGCAGAACCGCTACCTCACGCTGCGCGACTTTGCCAACCTGTGCGTCAAGAACATCGCGGGCGGCGACGCGCTCACCTCGCACGCCTCTGCCTGCCTGCCCGTTTCGCCTCCGCCGTTTATGGCCGGTATTGCCGAGGTCGAGGTCGACAAGGCCACCGGCAAGGTTACCGTGGTGGACTATGCGGCGGCCGTCGACTGCGGCACCGTGATCAACGAGGCGCTCGCGCGCGTCCAGGCCGAGGGCGGCATTGCCCAGGGTATCGGTCACGCGCTCTACGAGATCGTTGAGCACGATGAGCGCGGCCGCCTGCGCACCGGCAACTTTATGAGTTACAAGCCTGTCTCTTATACACATCTCCGAGCCCACGAGACAGGCAGAAATCTC
>URHU01000081.1:0-8516 GCA_900547715.1 uncultured Collinsella sp.
CCTGTCTCGTGGGCTCGGAGATGTGTATAAGAGACAGTCATGACATCATCCTCGATGATGACGGGCGTGGCGCTCGCGGGCTCAACGACGCCTGCCAGTACGGTGCCGGCGCCGATGTGGCAGTTCTTGCCCACGGTGGCGCGACCGCCCAACACGGCGCCCATATCGATCATGGAACCCTCGCCGATAACGGAGCCGATGTTGATGATGGCGCCCATCATGATAACGGAACGGTCGCCAATTTCGACGCGGTCGCGGATGATTGCGCCCGGCTCGATGCGGGCGTTGATACCCTTAAGGTCGAGCATGGGCACGGCGGAGTTGCGGCAATCGTTTTCAACGTCGTAGTAATCGATGGAATCGGCGTTGGCGTCCAGGATGGCCTTGAGCTTTTCCCAGTCGCCAAAGACGGTCTTGCCACGACGGCCGCCGTAGACATGCGCATCGCCCCAGGCAACCTTCATGCCGGGCTTCTCGCGCACATACAGCTTGACAGGCGTCTTTTTAGGCGCGGTGGCGATGTAATTGATAATCTCCTGGGCATCCATCTCGGCTGCGTTGCTCATTCGCTATCTCTCCTTTGGGTGGATTCGGTTGATTCCTGGTTAGGCAAACATGACCTGGTCGAACGTATAGAAGCCGTGCTCACGGGTGACGAGCTTCTGCGCGGCTGCCAAGGCGCCGTTGACAAAGATCTGACGGCTCGTGGCGCGGTGGGTGAGCGTGACTTCCTCGTCCTGGCCAAAGAAACTTACCTCGTGCACGCCGGCGACGGTGCCACCGCGCAGCGAGTGCATGCCGATCTCCTTGGGGTCGCGCGCTCCGCACATGCCCTCGCGGCCATAGACGGGGTGGTAGCCTGCCTCGGGCTCGGCTTCGACGACGGCATCGAGCAGCAACTTGGCTGTGCCGCTGGGGGCATCGACCTTTTGGTTGTGGTGCGTCTCGACGATCTCGCAGTCAAAGCCGGGCAGCTCGCGTGTGGCCTGCGCAACCAGATGACGCAGGGCTGCAATACCGATGGAGTAATTGCCCGAGTGCATGACGCGGGCGTTCTGACCAAGCTCGCGCAGGCGGTCCATCTGCTCGGGGGTGTAGCCCGTGGTGCCCGAGACCAACGCGGCGCCCGTGCGCTCGACATAGGCGACGACGGCATCGAAGGTAACGACGTTCGAGAAGTCGATGATTACATCGGCGGCCGGTGCGTTCTCGAGCTCGCTCAAATCGAAGCCAATCTGGGCGACGATATCAAAAACGTGCTGACCGGCGGCGTCGACAACGCCTTCGGCGGTGGTGCGGATGAGCGAGCCCATGCGGCCCGTTCCCATAATGACGGTCTTAATCAAGCAGACCAGCTCCCTTCAGAGCGTCGGTAAGTGCGGCGCGCGTGTCGTCTGCCATGGGGCACAGCGGCATGCGATAGTTGGCTTCGATCATACCCATCTGGGCGAGCGCTTCCTTAACGGGGATGGGGTTGACCTCACTAAAGAGGGCGTTGATGAGCGGCTGGCCGGCAATCTGGATATCGCGGGCACGTGCCACGTCGCCGTCCAGATAAGCGCGGCACATGTCGTGCACGAGCTGCGGCTGAACATCGGCCCACACGCTGATGGTGCCCGAGGCGCCCAGGCTCATGAGAGGTACGGTCAGCGCGTCCTCGCCCGAATACATGCGGAAGTCGTCGGACAGCAGGTGAGCGATCTTGGCCGCGTAGGCGACGTTGCCCGAGGCTTCCTTAATACCCATGATGTTGGGGTGCGCGGCCAGGCGCTCTACGTTGCGCTCGCTGATGCCGCAGCCGCAGCGGCCGGGGATGTTGTACAGGATGCAGGGGATGTTCACGGCGTCGGCGACGGTCTTAAAGTGCTGATAGATGCCCTCTTCATTGGACTTGTTGTAGTAGGGGGTAATGAGCAGCAGGCCATCGGCGCCCAAACCCTGGTAGGTGAGCGACTTGGTGAGCATGGTTTGCGTGGAGTTGGAGCCCGAGCCGGCGATGACGGGGACGCGTCCTGCAACCTGCTTGACCACGGCGGCGACAACGGAGTTGTCCTCGTCATCGGTCATCGTGGCGCTCTCGCCGGTGGTGCCCAGGGTGAGGATGGCGTCGGTGCCGTTTTGCAGGTGGAAATCGATAAGGCGCTCGAGTGCGTCAAAGTCGACACTGCCGTCCTTTTTAAATGGCGTAACAAGGGCGACGATTGAGCCCTCGAGATTGCGGATGTCCATGTTCTTCTCCTTCGCTTCCGCGACCTGGATGCGTTTGTTCCACTGAGCGGCGACGGCCAGGCGCTCGTCTTGGGCGCGACGGCGGGCACTTTCGGCGCGCGACTTGGCCAGCAGCTCTCGGCCGCTCGGCAGCACGTCGAGCGTGGCAAAGTAATCGCCCGGGCGCTCGGCGCGACGAATGAGATCTGCCGAGCCATCGGGGCGCAGCAGGACCTCGGCGGAGCGCAGACGGCCGTTGTAGTTGTAGCCCATGGAGTAGCCATGCGCGCCGGTATCGTGGATCACGAGCACATCACCCATGTCGATATGCGGCAGCTCGCGATCGATGGCGAACTTGTCGTTGTTCTCGCACAGATTACCCGTGATGTCGTAGGTGTCCGTAACGGGCGCTGTGGTCTTGTCGGCGCCACCCGGCTGGCCCATTACCGTAATGTGGTGGTAGGCACCATACATAGCGGGACGAATGAGGTCTACGGCGCTTGCGTCCACGCCGATATAGTCCTTGTAAATCTGCTTCTCGTGGATGGCCTTGGTGATCAGGCAGCCGTAGGGGCCCATCATAAAGCGGCCCATCTCGGTGCAGATGGCCACATCGCTCATGCCGGCGGGAACCAGGATCTCGTCGTATGCCGCGTGTACTCCCTCGCCGATGGCGTGAATGTCGTTAGCCTGCTGCTCGGGCAGATAGGGGATGCCGACGCCGCCGGACAGATTGATAAAGGCGACATGTGCGCCGGTCTCGCGCTCCAGGCGCACGGCAAGCTCAAAGAGGATGCGTGCGAGCTTGGGATAGTAGTCGTTAGTGACGGTGTTACTGGCAAGGAAGGCATGGATGCCAAAATTTACAGCGCCCTTGGCCTTGAGCATGCGGAAAGCCTCAAAGAGCTGCTCGGTGGTCATGCCGTACTTGGAGTCGCCGGGGTTGTCCATAATGCCGTTAGAGAGCTGGAACAGGCCGCCCGGGTTAAAACGGCAGCTGACCGTCTTGGGGATGGGGCCCGCGACGCGCTCAAAGAACTCGATATGGCTGATGTCGTCAAAGTTGACGATGGCACCCAGTTTATCTGCAAGGGCAAAATCCGCCGCCGGCGTGTCGTTGGACGAGAACATGATGTCGTGTCCCGTGATGCCCAGCGAGCGGGCGATCATGAGCTCGGTATAGCTCGAGCAATCGCAGCCGCAGCCGTATTCGTTGAGAATGGAGATGAGCGCCGGGTTGGGATTGGCCTTGACGGCAAAGTATTCCTTAAAGCCCGGGTTCCATGCAAAGGCGTCGCGCACTTCTTGCATGTTGCGGCGGATGCCCGCCTCGTCGTATAGATGAAACGGTGTGGGGAACTGCTCGACGATATGCTCGAGCGTTTCCTTGTCCACAAACGGCTGTTTGGCCGCATACGCTTCGTTGGGGGTCAATGCCATGTCCCGTAAACCTCGCTATCCAGACGGCGCCATCGGCGCATCGAATCCGCATAGCGTGGACCCAATGTCCGGATAGCGCTCCCGCATTGCTGCAGACAGTCCTGCGGGTGTTTCCCGCAGGCCCACCAGGTTGTTCGTGCCCGAAAAACCCAGTTCGGCGGGTTTCGCCTCCCCGCAGGGTCAAAGTCTGCCGACTCGCCCGCGGCTCTTCGTGCCCGCGCCTCTATCAAGTGGTAACGACCCTACCACGTTGCACTTTACCAAACAAGAGTATTCGTATATAACGTTTAAAAAATGCAGCAATATGCTGGAAACATGTGTGCCACAATCCTGTATCACAATAAGTTGCAACAGATATGCCTCACGAAGGGATTCTCTATGACCGAGCTCCAAAAACTCCGTCGCTATCGGCGCGACTTACACAGGATCCCGGAGCTCGACTTCGATCTTCCGCAGACTATCGCCTATATTGAGGGCGTGTTGGCGCCGCTCGCCTGTGAGGTGACCCATCCGTGTCCGAGCTGCGTTTGTGCCTTCTTCGATGCCGGTGTGGGCGCTACGCATGCCACGGCGATTCGCGCCGACATGGACGCGCTGCCCATCGCGGAGGCGACGGGAGCTGATTTTGCCTCGACGCATCCCGGCAAGATGCACGCTTGCGGACACGATGGACACATGGCCATGGCGCTTGCCGCCGCGACACGTGTCGACCGCACGATTCGTGAGCAGCCGGGCGTCATTAAGCGCAACGTGCTCTTTGTGTTTCAGCCGGCCGAGGAAACGACCGGTGGCGCCAAGACGGTGTGCGAGAGCGGCGTATTCGAGCGCTATGGGGCAGATCGCATCTTTGGCTTCCACGTATGGCCCGATTTGCCCGCCGGTACGTTGGCGAGCTGCCCCGGTCCGCTGCTGGCGCGCTCAAGCGAGACGCACATTCATATCCATGGCACGAGCATCCATATCGCCAAGACCTACGGCGTTCCCGTTGGCGAATCGCACGATGCGGCATTGGCGGCTGCCAAGTTCTTGGTTTCCGAGCGCGAGCTCATGGACGAGTTGGGTGCCGACGAGCCCTGTATCGGTAAGTTCGGCCTGCTGCAGGCCGGTACCGTCTGCAACACGGTGGCGGGGGAGGCCCATGTTGCCGGCAGCCTACGTGTGTTTACGGACGACATGTTCGACCGTGCGCGCGAGAGCGTGCGCCGTGTGCTCGACGAGGCGTGCACCGCAACGGGCTGTACGTATGATCTTGACTTTGCCGAGGGCTATCCGCCAGTCGATAACGACCCCGAGCTGTTTGCCTGCATTGCGCCTGCCTTGTCCGAGCTGCAACTTGTGGACGAGCCGCTGCTGATTGCCGAGGACTTCGCCTTCTATCAGCGCCATCTTCCGGGCGTGTTCTTCTTGCTGGGCACGGGCGTGCCAGAGGGACAAGAAAACCCGAGTGATCCGGATGGCTGTCCCGCCTATGCCACGAGCGCTCTGCATACCGATACCATGCTCTTTGACGAGGAAATTCTGCTCAAAGGCCTCGATGTCTACAAACGATTGCTTCTGCTTGGTTAATTGGCGAAGGATACCTGCTCTAGAAAACACGAACAGATGTACGGTATAATAGAGATGTAAGTCTATAGAAACGTTTGACGTTATTAACGTAAGGCGATACTATGATTGCATCGTAACGAGCGCTATCGGGTCTGTTTTGAGTGGAGACAGGGGATGGCTTGGAATGTCGAAATCGTCGATTATCACAAGTGATGAGACTGCGCCCGATTTGCTGTCACCGGTGACTCCTGGTGAGCTTCTCAAAGAGGAATTTCTTATCCCTATGGGCATTTCTCAATATCGCCTTGCTAAGGAGACCGGGATTCCGGCCCAACGCATTGGGCAGATTATCCTGGGAAGGCGTCGCGTGACGGCCGACACCGACCTTCGCCTTTGCCGCTACTTTGGCCTGACGGATGGTTATTGGCTGCGCGCCCAGATAGCGTTTGACCTCGAGGCGGAAAAGAGGCGCATCGAACCGGAACTGGATAAGATCGTTCCTGTCCAGCGGGCTATCGCATTGTAGTGCTCAAAGATGTTGAGGTTGGAGTGACGATGGGGCGACGCCGACAGACCGCCGTGTATAGTCCTGGTGGGTGCGGGTGCGGCTTGCTGCTGCTCCCGGTTATTGCTGTGAGCATTGGCGTGATGTTTGCGCTTGCCGGGTTGGCGGCAGCGGCACTCGTGTTGCTGATTGTGGCCATTGGCGTGACGATTTGGCTCTGCCGCAATCGCGAGCAACGCCGTGCCGATGGTAAGACCAATGTTGGATGGACCATCTTTTTGGTTATTGCCTATCTGCTGAGCATCAGTTACTTGGCGTTCTTTATCCTGCTGCTCATTAGCACCTTTACCGGGGAATCCGTCACGGTGGGCTAGGCTTCGACGAGCCTTTTGAGGATGAGGCGAGGGGGCGGATGGGACATGTTGTTCAAGACGGAGTGTGACGCGCGGGCGGCAAGAAGATCGCGATTCCCATCGGCAAGCAGGACGCGACCGTCTTCCGAAAGGTGATGAGCGCAAAAGGCGCCATCTAAGAGTTCGCGCCGGCGCTAGGGACGGCCGATCAGGAGCGGGCACTGCGTATTGCCCGAGTGCGGGCGAGACGGATGGTGGCGTGGATGATTCGCACTTATCTTCCTGACTTTCGGATTATTCACCAAAAATAGCTGTGCGGGCACATCACGAACAATCGCCATACAAGGCATAAACACGGGCGCGGGGCTTATCGGCTTCGTGCTCTTCTTCGCCATAAGAAACGACAACAGCAGAGCGGTTAGCCGAGCGCTAATTTTCGTCTGGAAAGCGAGTGGTATGATTCGACCTACAGGCTTATCAAACTGAAACGGCGGAATTAACATGGGAAATGCTGTTATAACGCTCAGGGATTTGATGCCGGTGGCGCACCCAGAGAAGACAAAGATCAAATTCAACATGAACGCTGGCGACGTGAACGTGCGCGCGTACGACATGCTGCTGAAGGACACCTCGACCCCCGAGAAGACCGATAGCGGCTCGCGATGGTACGAGATGAACGCGTGGAGGAGCGCGACGGGACAAGCGAATAACAACCTCAACCATGCGGATTACCTGCTCTCGTTCGCACAGTACTACACCTACGGGCCCGAGTACTTCATCTTCGGCGGCATGCACAAAGTGGAGAAGGCAGTACCCGAGGTGCTGGGCGGCGTGGGCTACAAGTTGACGCTTCTTCCCGACTACGAGGCCTACATCAAGCGCCTCATCATCAAGTTGAAGAAGCCTATCGGGCGCGACATCTACAACAAGTTCTACGAGAACACGATGCACGACTTCGAGCCCGTAGTGTACGAGTACTCGATGAGCCTGGGCAACGTTGCCCCTTTCCCTGGCTACAAGTACGTGTGCATCGACCACAAGACCTTGCAGGCCGTTATCGCCAGCGTGGGCTCCGACTGGTACTGGGCGCTGGACAACGTGAAGGGCGTCTACTGCATCACCGACACCGCGACGGGGAAACTCTACGTGGGTTCGGCCTCGGGCGACAGCAAGAAGGACGCGGGCGCGGACTTGGGTATCTGGCAGCGCTGGAGCGCCTATGCCAACCCCATGGACCCGACTGGCGGCAACAAGGAGTTCAAGGCCATCGTGGCCGAGCACGGAACTGGGTACATCATGGAAAACTTCACCTACTCCATCCTAGAGGTGTGCGACACCAAGATGACCACCGCCGAGGTGTGCGAGCGCGAGAGTCACTGGAAAGACGTGCTTTGCTCGCGCAAGTTCGGCATGAACTGGAACTAGGTGCGCGCCATGGGCTTGTTGCGGACGGTGAGGGACTGCGTGTACGGCATGGCCGTGGGCGATGCGCTCGGCGTACCCTACGAGTTCAGGCCGCGCGGCAGCTTTACCTGCACGGACATGGTGGGCCGCGGCACGCACAACCAGCCTGCGGGCACATGGAGCGACGACACGTCCATGGCGCTCGCGCTGTGCGACAGCTACCGCGAGCTGGGCGATATCAATTGCGACGATATCCTCGTCAAGTTCCGCAAATGGATAAACGAAGGCGCATACACCGCCGACGGGAACGTCTTCGACTACGGCAACGCCACCAGGCAGGCGCTCGATACGGGTTGCGGGCTCACAAGCGAATACAGCAAGGGCAACGGCTCGCTCATGCGCTGCCTGCCTATGGTGTTCATGGAATGCTCCGACTGCGACATAAGGGAGGTCAGCGCGATCACCCACGCTACCGACGACTGCTGCCAGGCCTGCGTGGACATGATCGCCTATGCCCGCGAGGTGCTTTACAGCGGGCACGCCGGCTGCGAGAGTGAGGACAGAGCTGGTGCCAGCGGCGGCTACGTGTGGGATACTTACCACGCCGCCATCTGGTGCCTAGAACATACCGACAACTACCACGACTGCGTACTGACCGCCGTGAACCTGGGCGACGATACCGACACCACGGCTTGCGTGGCCGGTGGATTGGCCGGCATCCTGTACGGATACGAGGGCATTCCGACCGAGTGGTTAGAGGCCTTGCGCGGCAAGGACGTGATTGAGCCTTATTTGTTCGGCGGGGCTTACGGTGATGACCTGTACAGGTTCGTTAAGCGCTTCGAGGATTCGCTGGACGGTCCCACCCGCGACTTCCACGCGTTGGCCCATGACATGTTCGGCCTGGGTTGGCACAGGGACTGTGGCGAGGCCTTTGCCGGGGCATATCCGCGCTCCGGTACGACCGAAGGACTGCGAGAGGACATAGACACCATAGACGATGTTGGGCTCTGTCTCTTATACACATCTCCGAGCCCACGAGACAGGCAGAAATCTCGTAT
>URHU01000082.1:0-8411 GCA_900547715.1 uncultured Collinsella sp.
CGAGATTTCTGCCTGTCTCGTGGGCTCGGAGATGTGTATAAGAGACAGGATCATGCCCGAGCCCTTGCACATTCCTCCTACCGTATAGACATTGTCCTCATGACCCGCAGCCTCACTGACGTAGGACACGGCGTACTCCTTAGAGTGCATGTCGGTCGTCATGATGGCGCGAGCGGCATCGGCGCCACCGTGGGCGGAGAGCGCCTCGTAGGCAGCAGGAATGGCGGTCTCAAACGTGTCGATCGGCAGAATCTGGCCAATCACACCCGTTGAGGCAACTAGAATCTGCTGGGGCTCGCAGCCGATGACCTGCGATGCGATGCTGCACGTCTCGCGCGCGCATGCAAGGCCGGTCTCACCCGTGGCGGCGTTGGCATTGCCAGAGTTGACCGAAACGCCGGCGATGATGCCGTAGCCCTTGTCGGCACCGCCCAGGTTGGCACGGCTCACCTGCACGGGCGCCGCGCAAAAGCGATTGGTGGTAAACACGCCGGCACCGGGACAGGGTTTATCGGGCACGACGAGGGCGTAATCCAGGCGCTCGGGATTCTTGCGGAACCCAGCGTGGATGCCTGCGGCTTTAAAACCAGCCGCAGCCGTAACGCCACCCTCGATAGCGCGAATCTTGATATCAAACAGCTCGGTATTCATCGTCTTTATGACTCCTTATGTCAAACAAAAAACGGACATCGGTTGGTGCGCCATGCCAGTCGTGATCATGAAACCAGCTTAAGAGTGGCGCCCCACTCGATGCCCGACTACCAAATCGTTAACAATCGAATGTGCTACACCGGGCACGCCACTGTGGGCAAGCCTCGTCGCTCGTCAAAACCAAAGACGATATTGGCGCACTGGACCGCCTGGCCTGCTGCACCCTTACACAGATTGTCGATGGCGCCCGTCGCCACCAGCACGCCCGCGCGCTTGTTGAGCGCGAGGCCAATCTGGGCGGCGTTGGTGCCGACGACCGAAGCCGTCTTGGGCTGCTGACCGGCATCGAATACACGCACGAAGGTGCGACCGGCGTAGAACTGCTTGTAATGGTCGACAACGTCCTCAAGGGTCAAGGTATCGATAGCCTGTGGCGTAAGCGGCATCGTTACCGTAGAGAGTAGACCGCGCTTGAGCGGTGCCAGGTGCGGGGTAAAGACGACGCGATCGGTTAGGCCCAAGATCTGCTCAATTTCGGGCGTGTGACGGTGCTTGCCCACGCCATAGGCCTCCAGGTTTTCGTCCGCGCTGCAAAAATGCGTACGGGCATTACAGGACTTACCGGCACCCGTCACACCGCTGATAGCGTCAACGATCACGGGGCCGCTCTGGGCAACCCAGCCGGCGTGCACAGCGGGCGCGGCGGCAAGGCTCGTTGCGGTGGGATAGCAACCGGCGCAGGCGACCAGCACGGGTTTGCCGTCGGCATGGTCGGATGCGGCGGCCTCCAAATCCTGGGAGAACAGCTCGGGCAGACCGAAGGCGCGGGTCTTGAGCAACTCGGGGCTCGTGTGCTCGGCGGCATACCAGGCCTCAAAGGTGGCCGGATCGCTCAGGCGATAGTCGGCCGAGAGGTCAATGCAGGAGACTCCCGCGGCAAGCAGGGCGGGCACCTGAGCCATGGCAGCCGTGTGCGGCACGGCCAAAAATACCGCGTCGCAGTTCTTGAGCTCGAGGGCATCATGCGTCGTGAAGACAAGATCGCTTACGCCGGTGAAGCTCGGGTACACCGCAGACAACGGCTGGCCGGCATCGGCGTTGGACGTAATGGCGACAAGTTCAAACTCGGGATGACCGAGCACGAGGCGAATGAGCTCGGCTCCGGCATATCCAGCCGCGCCGACGATTCCAACCTTCAAAGACATATCAGACTCCTTGTCTGCGATTTATGCACCGATGCGCATTTCGCAGCGGTCGTTATGAAGTGGGTTGAAACTTTAGCACCAAAAGATGCATGAATACGTAAATGGCTTGCATATTCATGCATTGAAACATTCCCGACACATTCGCTTGAAGGAATTGACAAATGGAGCGGGCCCCATATTACCCAGTGCACCTTACGGTGACGTTGCAATGTGGGACCCGCTACATGCGAGAATTTGAATTGTCGAAGCTTGCTGGGAGACTCGTTTAGAGCTTGACCGGCACCCATTCGTCATGGTTGCAGATAAAAGCCTCGGGATCCTCGACGCTAAAGAAGACGAGCGTGGGATCGCCTGCGCCCTCGTAGTGCTCGCCTAGGCGCTCCAGGTGCCTCCAGCCTGCCTCGCGCATATCGGGAGCGGCCTGGTCATCCAGACCCGCACGCCCGCGCAAGATCAACCAACCATGGCCCGGCCACCAACTCGTGGCCTCAAAACGCTGATTATGCAGCAGCTCTTGCCACACATCTTTAGTACGCGCCGTTACAAACCACAGCTTGCCGTCCTGAATCTGCGCAAACGAGAACGGACGCACATGCGGCTGCCCGTCCACACTCGTCGCCAGATACCACGCCGGCACCGACGTCAGATACTCCAGTACCGTATTCAATCCGTCCACGGTTCCTCCTGCCACTAGCTAATTTGAGATGGGTAGTTAATTTGGGACGTGTCTCTATAGTTTTGTCAACCGCGTGCTTCGCGCCATTTCGGCATGACGCATCCGGGCGCCAGGCGCCCCCGCTCGGTTTCCTCTTCGGTTGATCCCGCCGCCCGCTAGGCCGCGTACGGGACGGCGTCGCGCATGATCGCGTATATGACCTTGAGCCTCTTCCTCGCGACCGCCTTCAGCGCCTTGCTGTGCCTCATCCCCCTCGCCCTGCACTCCCCGTAGTACCTCCCGAACCTGTTGTCCGTGCCGATGAGGGAGTTGCAGCTGAATATGAGCAGGTTCTTGAGCTGCCTGTTCCCGCCGCGCTGCGGCGACGTCGACCTGATGCTGCTCCCGGAGCGCCTGTCTGACGGCGCCACGCCGCAATAGCTCGCGAGCTCGTCGTGCCCCCTGAACGCGGATATGTCGATCGACGTCACCAGCGCCGCGGCGGTCTTGGGGCCGATCCCGGGCACCGTGAGGAGGCACTCGTAGACCTCGTCGCCCGCCAGCGAGTCGGCCACGAGCGAGTCGAGCTCCTCGATGTCGGCGTCGAGGGAGGCTATCTCCCGGGCGAGCATCCGGACCGCGACGTCCTCGCCGGCCGGGAGCCGCCTTCCCGAGCGCGACGAGGCCAGCAGCGCCTCCCAGAGCCTCCTGGCCCCCGCCGCGGGGGCGCCCGCGCGCCTGGCGGCGTTCGAGAACCTGCGCCAGCCGGCGGCCGAGCACCCGGCGGCCCCGCCGAACTCGGCCAGCATCGACACCTGCCAGCGGCTCGAAGGGTCGACCGCGCCCTCGAGCGCGGGGTCGGCCTCGAGCAGGGTCGCGCGCAGCCTGTTCTTCGCGCGGGTCCTGGCGGACGACGCGAACTCGCGCTGCGACGACAGGATCCGCAGCGAGGCGGCCCCCTCGGGCTCCTCGGGCGCCGGCCTGAGGGCGCGGGGCACGCCGAGCGCGGTGCGCGCGATCACCTCGGCGTCGATGGCGTCGGTCTTCGCGGTGCCGGGGAACATCCCGCGGGCCTGCTTCTCGGCATATCCGGGCAGGTAGGCGCAGGGGTTCCCGTGCGCATGGGCGCGCGCGAGGACCAGCGCGCCGATGTTTCGCTTCTGGTCGACGACGACCAGCGCGCCGGAGCCGGCCCGCTCGAGCAGCCGGTCGATGTCGTCGGGCCTGTTTGCCAGCTCGGCCCTGAAGGCGACGCCCCCTCCCGCATCGAGCGCGCACGCGCTGTGCGAGCTCTTCCCGACGTCGATCCCCAGGTACGCCACGGGCGTCTCTGCTGCAGGCATGGTGTATCCTCTCCCTTGAGCCGGCCGTTAGCCGCGGAAGCGACACCCACATTACCCGGCCGTGGCCCGGTCCGGGCCCGGCACATCTCTATCAGTCGTTCCCCGCGGCCCCTCCCGCCCCGGCGGCAACACGTCCCGGGCCCTCTACGGGGCAGGGGCTGACGGCCGTCCGGGGCGGTCGGCCAGCGACCACCGGTACGGCTCAATCGTATAGCCGTGCAACGGAAAAGAGCCGCCCTTTCGGACGACTCAAACTGTAATGGGGCTATTTTAGCTACCCCTTAACTGCCAATGAATTATTTGGCCAGGATAATTGTCAACTGGCATATGGGGGTAGCTAAAATAGCCCCGTCCCAAATTAACTACCCCGGAAGCCTGGTTTGTGTGAGCTAGAGCTCCAGGCGCTCTTCGCTGCCGTCGATATCGCAGAAGCGCGCGGCAATGTTGCGGACCGAAAAGAAAGCAAGGCGGCCGTCGTTGGCACTCTCGTGTTCCTCGCCGATGCCCACCATGTGCTTAAAACCCGCTTGACGCACCTTGTCGCTCGCAACTGCGTCGTCCTCAAGTGCGGCCTCGCCGGTCAATACGATCCAACATTCCCCCGGCTTCCAGCCCGAGAGCTCGAACTTGGGATTCGCACTCAGCTCCGCCCACACATCCTTGTCGCGCGACGTGCAAAACCACAGTTTACCGTCATCGACCATGGCAAACGAAAACGGTCTCACGCGGGGCTGATGTCCGTCGGCCACATCGGTCGTGGCCAGATACCACGCCGGAATGCGCCTGAGATACGAACAGGCGCGCTCAAGCTGAGCCGTGCGGTCGTTGTCGGTCATAGGGACCCCTTTCTTGCGCTCGAATCGCGCTTAAACAAGCTGAAGATTGATGACGATGACGCAGATGAGCAGCAACGCCGTCACCACCGCCGCCAACGCATCGCCGCGGCCAAATGCAAGCGCATGCAGGCGCGTGCGGCCCTGCTCGCCGTGATAGCAGCGTGCATCCATGGCGGCAGACAGCGTCTCGGCATGGCGGAACACGCCCGTGAACAGCGGAATCGCCACACTGCCGAGCATACGCACGCCGCCGAGCGGACCGCCCGTCACGCGCGCGCCGCGGCTTGCCTGTGCATCGGCCGTCTGTTTCATCTCAGTGGCAAACTGCGGCATAA
Organism: uncultured Collinsella sp.; assembly: GCA_900547715.1. GTDB lineage: Bacteria > Actinomycetota > Coriobacteriia > Coriobacteriales > Coriobacteriaceae > Collinsella. The sequence goes on from URHU01000082.1 coordinate 5,026, forward strand.
AGCGTAGCGCGATACCCATGATCATGCCGAGCTCGTGCGCAGGAAGTCCCACACGCGCAAACGGCGCGAGCAGGCGCTCATAGCCCGCGGTGAGGTCGAGCGTCGGCGTGGTGAGTGTAATGGCGCTCATGCCGGCCATCATCAACGTCAGGCGGCACGCCATAAAGGCGGCAGAACGCAGTGAGCCCTCGCTTATCTGCAGAAAGCCGAGCTGCCACAGGATGCGCCCGCTCTGATCGGTAAACAAGTTGAGCACCGCGACCACCGCGACGATCGCCAGCAGCGGCGCCATCGACGACAGAGCGCGACGAGCCGGCACCCGAGACACGGCATAGATCAGCACAACGAAAATTGCGACCGGGGCCAGTCCGCGGAAGCCACTGACCGTGAGCGTCGTGATCAGAAACACAAACCCCAGGAGCAGCTTGGTGCGCGGATCCAGACGATGGATCGCACTATCGCTCGGATAGTAGCTGCCAAACGAAAACGCCTCCATCAGCAGCCCTCCTCTCGCACGACCGTTTCGGATTTGGCCTTGTCCGAGACGTTAGAAGAACCGTCTGGGCGACCGATCAGCAAATTTGCCAACTCGTCGGCCAACGACTCAACCGTATAGAGCCCGCCGCGACGCAGCGGCACGCCTGCCTCCGTAAGCGCCAGCGCCATACGCTGGGCGGCGGGAACGCCCAAGCCGATCGACTTGAGCTCATCGGCATGCGCAAACACCTGCACGGGGGTTCCCTCGGCAAACACCACGCCTTCGTTCATTACGACGATGCGGTCACAGCAATTGGCCAGGTCATCCATACTATGCGAAACCATGACAACGGTCAGGCCCCCATGGTGAAGTCGATCGATAAGCTCAAGGAAATCCCTGCGCACAACTGGATCGAGCCCCGCCACGGGCTCATCGAGCACCAGGACCTCGGGCTCCATGGCAAGCACGCCAGCAAACGCCACGCGCCGCTGCTGCCCGCCCGAGAGCTCAAAGGGGCTCTTGTCGCCCACCGTGGCCAGGTCGAGGCCCACGCGCGCGAGCGATGTCTCAACGCGGCGGGCAACCTCGGCCTGCGACAAGCCAAGGTTATGCGGACCAAATGCCACGTCCTGTGCCACGGTCTCGGCAAACAGCTGACGCTCTGGATACTGAAACACCACGCCGACCTTTGCCTTAACCGCGGCGGCGTCTTTCTTGTTTGACAGATCGAGCCCCAGCGCGCAAACGCTTCCCTCCTGGGGGCGAATCAAACCGTTGAGATGCTGGACCAGCGTCGATTTACCCGAACCGGTATGGCCTGCTAGCCCCAGGAACTCGCCGCGACGCACCGTCAGCGATACATCGCGCAGCGCCCACGGACTGCTGGGGTCGTTTCCCCAGAGGGCCTGTTTGCTCGATTTGCCCGCAGTGGCCGAACGCTTATGCCAGCGGCGGCGCTCGCGCGGACTGAGCGAATAACTGTACGAAACATGGGATAGTTCGATGACGGGCTCTGGTACGTTATCTTCGTTGTCTGCCGAAACCGTACCGTCAACAATTTCCGATTGGGGTGCGGAAGACTGCCCCACGGTGCCCGCCCCACTTCGCTCGGCATAAGCCTCCGCAACCTCGGCGACCATATCCACCTCGCGCACCTGCGCATGAACAGGCACGTCCCTCGCACGAAGCGCCATGCCCAAACGGCACGACTCTGGCATGTCAAGGTTGAGCTGAGCGAGTTCATTCGCCCGCGTCAGAATCTCCTCGGGCTTACCGAGCATGGCAACTCGTCCCGTCTGAAACACGGCGACACGATCGGCCTCGGCAGCCTCTTCCATAAAGTGCGTAATCATCACGATGGTCATGCCGCGATCGTGGAGTGCGCGGCACGCTTTCATAAGGCCCTTGCGTCCGCGCGGATCGAGCATCGAGGAAGCCTCGTCCAATATGAGCACGCGCGGTTCCATGGCGAGCACGCCGGCAAGCGCCACGCGCTGCTTTTGACCGCCCGAAAGCGCGTGGGTCTCATGGCGCTCAAAGCCCACCAGGCCCACACCCTTCAGCGCCTCGCGCACGCGCTGCGCAATTTGCGCCGATGGCACGCCTAGGTTTTCGGGACCAAACGCAACATCATCTTCGACAAGCGTTGCCACCAGCTGATCATCGGGATTCTGGAACACCATGCCCGCGGTCGAACGAATGTCGTAGACCAGCTCGGGGTCGGACGCATCCATGCCGTTGATGCGTACCGTGCCCGCATCGGGCTGCAGCAGCGCATTCAGATGCTTGGCAAGCGTCGACTTACCCGACCCATTGCCACCGAGGATGCAGAAAAACTCGCCGTCCTTAATGCTCAGATCGATGCCGTCAAGCGCCTGGGCGGCACCGTCATAGCTAAAGGAAACGCCCCGACACTCAATCATGCGCGGCCTTTGACCTGGTCCTTTTTAGGCGTGATGAGGTTGGAGACCGCCTTGTACACCGCAAGCGTCAATACCGAATTAAGCACGGTCTTGATAAGGTTGAACGGCAGCACGGCGGGAATCATGAGCGGAGCGATCACATCGACCGAGCCATACCAGAACCATACGCCAATAGTAAGGTTTGCGACCATAGACAGCGCCGTAGCGGCAATGACGCCGAGCGCCAGGCCAATCACGGCACCCTTGTAGGTGTGCATCTTCTGATAGACGATAGCCGCAGGCAGAATATAGCCCAGCGTGGCAACCAAGTTCATAAGCGCACCGACCCAATCGCCCGTGGTAAGCGCATGGATAACGATAGCCATAGCGGCAACAGCGGTACCGGCGCCGGGACCATACGCAAATCCACACACCATCGCCGGCACCAGCGACGGGTCATACGTCAAAAACGGCGCCGAAGGAAGGATGGGCAGCTGCACATACATAAACAGGGCGCCCAAGGCGCACATCAGCGCCATGGTAACGAGCTGTTTGGTGCTCCACCTATTCGTGTTCTCAAAATGGATATGCTGCGACTGTTCAGACATAAGATCACCTGCCTCTTTCATCCGGACTCTAACCGTTGGTACTGGGGTTTCACCAGTTCAGCCGGCATGCGAACCAACACACGCACGGGTCGCGGACTCATCGGCTCGACGCAGGTCCTCGCCTGCGCCACGGCACCCCTTTGGCACCGCCCAATTTACCGCCAGTGGGGAATTCCACCCCGCCCTGAAACAGCAATTGCAAGTGTAGCACGAGAGGGTATTCGTGCAAGTATGCTGAGGCTAATTTATGGTGGGGGGAACGCTCCAGAAATGCGACCGGGACAAGTTAACGCGATAACCACGTTCTCCGTCCACGCCAAAGTAACGCGCCTTTCGCGGCAAAGCCGCGAAACAGCGACCGGGACACGTACTGTCTCTTATACACATCTGACGCTGCCG
>URHU01000083.1:0-8392 GCA_900547715.1 uncultured Collinsella sp.
GAGATTTCTGCCTGTCTCGTGGGCTCGGAGATGTGTATAAGAGACAGGACTTGTTCCGCCATGGCATCGAGCTTATCCATCGTCCGTAACCCCCCTGATGTTCATTGTTTTATTATGGCCGTATCTGGGATTTATTGCACATCATTTGGGGCGTGCGGTTTTTCGGTCGCGATTGGTCAGTAGGAAGTTTCACCATGAAGATCGAAGTTGATGCAGATCGGCTGCGCGAGAGCCTGCTCGACCGCGCGGGGAGTGCGGCGGGCGTGGGCTTTCCGGCCGCCATGCTCGACGTAGTGGATATCGAGGATGAGTCGCCCCAAGAACTCCTAGCTCGAGCCGAACGCGAAGGCCTCGACCTCCGAGACTTTGCCGTCGACGATGAGGGCGACGGTTATGACACGGACGAGGACTGGTAGCCGCGATTGAACTTCAACCCCATCCCCTTAATAACTTGCGGTGAAATAGGGACTGAAATGGCTGTTCAGAAGCCTATTCAATCCCTATTTCACCGCAACTTATGGGTGGGGATGGCTACGACGCCAGTGTGGCGATGACGACTTCGTCGCCGGCGTATATGAGGGTGTTGCCGTCGGGGATGATCGTTTGGCCGTCGCGCTTGAGCATCACCACGATAAAGGGGTGCTTGCCTTGCGGCACGTCGCGCAGGCGCTGGCCGGCAAGGCGGCCGTGAGGTGTCACGGTGACCTCGCGCAGCGTAACCTCGGCACGCTCTTCAAACGTCGGCGCGGCCATCACCAGCAGGTCGCCTTCCTCAATCACGGTATCGCCGTTGGGCAGCACCGGGTGCGCACCGTCGCGCAGCACCAAGACCACCAGCATGTTCGTTGCGCTGCCAATATCGGCGAGCGAGCGTCCGGCAAACGGATGGCCCGCGCCCACCTTGAGTTTGACAAACGACATGCCGTCCTCGTCGCGGTAGTCGTTAAAGGTGCGGCGCACGTCGCCGGTCGCATCGATCATATCGAGCTTCTTCGCCACCGCCGGCAGTAGCGAGCCCTGCACCACAATGCTCGACACGGCAATCACAAATACCAGGTCAAACAGGTCGTGTCCGCCGGGAACGCCGGCCACCACGGCAAAGAGGCTAAAGACGACCGACGCGGCGCCGCGCAAACCCGCCCAGCTTACGAGCGCGACCTGGCGGGGGTTCGTCTTAAAGGGCGCCAGGAGCACGCCGACGGCGATGGGACGGCTCATGAAGAGCATAAACGCCATGAGCGTCAGGCCAGGCAGCAGCATCTGCGGCAGGCGCGCGGGCGTCACGAGCAGGCCGAGCAAGAAGAAGATCGTCATCTCTGCCATCTCGGTGAGAGTGTCAAAGAAGTGCGCCATCTCGACCTTGCCGGTGATGTCGCTGGCACCCAGCACAATGCCGGCCAGGTATACAGCCAAAAAGCCGTTGCCGCCCAGATAGCTTGGTAGCGCGTAGGCGACGATGGCCACGGCGAACAAAAAGATGGTCTGCGCGTCCTTGGCCGTTGCGTGCGCGCGTTCAATCAGGCGGCCCGCCGCCCAGCCGATGGCAAGGCCCAGGCCCACGCCCAGGATAATCTGCTTGGTCAGCAGTGCGGGAATGTTGATGTCGCCGCCGGCCGCGAGTGTGGCGAGCACGGCGGTGAGCATGTAGGCGACGGGGTCGTTGGAGCCCGATTCGACCTCGAGCAGCGAGTCGGTGCCGCCCCTCAGCGAAAGGCTGTGCTCGCGCAGAACGCTAAAGACGCTGGCCGCGTCGGTGGACGCCACGACCGATCCCAGCAGCAGGCCGCCGATCCAGTCGAAGCCCAGCACAAAGTGGGCGAATACGCCGGTGATGCCGGCAGTGATGACGACGCCGAGCGTGCTCAGCAGCACCGCGGGCACGGCGACGGGCTTGGCGCGGTCGATGTTGGTGTTAAAGCCGCCGTAGAACATGATGAACAGCAGCGCCGTGCTGCAGACGGTTTCGGTGAGTGCGTAGTCGCTAAAGTCGATGTGCGCCGGGCCGTTGACGCCCAACAGCATACCCAGCGCGATAAAGATGAGCAGGGTTGGGAAGGGGAGCTTTTTGCCGACGGGTTTGATGGTCAGGCACAAAATGATGACAAGGCCGATAAAGAGAAGGATCTGGTTCATGGATGGTGTCCGCTCCTGGGTGGTTGGCGTGGCACGGTCAGTTGTCTGCGGATATTTGTACCCAAAGATGGTGGGTTTATGGGGTTGGATTGCGGGCGCGCGCGATATCGTCATAGACGGCCGCCGTCTTTGCCTCTGCTCGGAAACCCTTTCCAGCTTTATTGCAACGGAGTACAATGGGTAACGTTTAAGTTCAACTTGAAGTTTTAGTTGCGGCGCCGGGCTTCGGCCGCAATGCAAAGAGAGGCGTACCATGGCGATCTATGTGACATCTGATGCTCACGGGCACGTGCGTGCGCTTGACGAGGCCCTGTCTAAGATCTCGTTGACGTCCGACGACACGCTGTACGTGCTGGGCGACATGATCGATCGCGGGCCCGATCCGGTCGGCGTTATTAAGCTCGTGCGCTCGCTGCCCAACGCCCGCGTGCTCAAGGGTAATCACGAGCAGATCATGCTCGATGCCATCATTGGCCAGGATCCGCTCGATGCCGAGACCTGGGATATCAACGGTGGCTGGACGACGCGTGAGCAGCTCAACGACATGGAATTTGAGGCATACGAGGAGCTCGTGCGATGGATGGCCGCGCTGCCGCTCTACGCGGTGGTCGAGACCGAGGAGCGCCCGTATCTGCTGGTACATGCCGGTATTGAGACCGAGGCGGCGCGGGCGTTTTTGCTTGAACACGACGTGGACTGTTCCGATGGTGCCGGAGCGGTTGGCGCCGATCGCGAACTGCTGAAGCAGATGCTTGCCGTGCAGTCGTCCGATGACCTGCTGTGGATTCGCCATGGCTATTGGGATGCGCCGACGGGGCTGCTTTCTTCCGAGGGCAAGGGTCCGGTCGTGGTGAGCGGTCACACGCCAACGGTGTCGCTCGGGCGTTATTGCGAGGTAGGCGGCCTGGCGGGGCTCGATGAGGAGTCGGGCCGCGGGCAGATTGTGCGCTTGGGCGGCGAGGACACTGCCGGCGTGCCCGATCGCATCGACATCGACTGCGCTGCCGCCACCGGCTCCGAGTTCGGTCGCGTGGGCATCCTGCGGCTCGATGATGGGGCGGAGTTCTACGCGAATATTCGCCCCGGGGAATAACGGCGCAAGGGGTAGCTAATTTTGGACGGGGCCTTTTTTGACTACTTTTGCCCTTCTGCCCGCTAATTGATTTCTCTGGGACGGGGATTAGATAATCATTTGGCTGCCCGCTGGCTAAGTGAGTAGACTTTTTTGGAAATGCCGAGCACCCAACATATTTGCCTCAATAAAACCGCAGGTCACAGACTTGTGCTCTGTCGGTGTGGTCGGGGATTCGGTAAAAGTCTACTCACTTAGTTTTGCGTGTCCGCAACGAGACCCCAGCCGGGGTGATTCCACCGCAAATTAGCTGCTCCCATCGCCGCAATTAGGCTCCGTATGGGTTGCGGTCGCGTTCGATGCGTTGACGGATGTGGCGGTACTCGATAATCAGCAGCACCAGCAGTAGGGCCATGATGGCCAGGTAGCTCACCACAGCGCCCATCAGACCCAGCAGCTTAATCAGGATCACCGGCAGCACCACGCTCACGGCAAAACAAATCAGGTAGACCTTGGTGACGTCACCGGCATGGCGCAGCACCGTGATAATGGCGTAGATAAAGTCGATGGCCGCGGTGACGCCGCCGGCGACGACCATCAGCAGCGCCAGCGTACGGTAGCGCTCAAAGCTGAGACCGTACATAAAGCTCATGAGGGGAATACCGGGACCTGCCATAAATGCGGCGCACACGCCGGTGATGACCACGATCAGAGCCATAACGGCAACAATAATCAGGTCAAAGCGACGACGCTTGCGAGGATTAGCCCAAATGCTCGACAAGCGCAGGAGCTGCGGTTTATAGACGAATCCAATGCTCAACAGAATAGCCTGAGCTGGAAAAAACAGGGCATTAAAGTACAGCTGGTATTTGTAGGCCAGTGTTCCTTCCATCACAAACTTGGGCATGCTCTCGATAAGATTGAACAGGAATAGCGCGCCAAAGAGCGGGGCGCAATGGATAAACAGGTGGCCAGCCTCGCGCAGGCTCATGCGGCGCGATTTTTCGGTCTCGAGCAGGGCGAGCGGCGCGGTGACCAGCACGAGCGAGGCGATCGCGGCGATACCCATGGCCATGGCCGCGATGGGCATGCTGCGCGTGAGGAACAGCGCCACGCTGAAGACCGCGATGACGCCGACGGAGCGTAGCGTTTGGCTCATGCCAGCCAGGTAGAGCTTGTCGGCCTGCTGCAGGCGGCCTTCGTACACGTCGGCGACGCCGTCGATGACCTTATACAGGTAGACGCCCAGGCCGATCGTCGCCATCTGCGTGTCATAGCCGCGGGCACTGCTGTACATGAGGCCGCAGCCTAGGGCGAGCGCTCCGCAAAGCCAGCGGTTGAGCTGGTAGGAGGCAAAGGACGTCTTTTCGTCGATGTCCGAGACCTGGAAATTGCGCACGCCGTAGTTGCACGCGATCATGATGAGCGTGCCGGTGACAAAGGCGATGGAGAACTTGCCGGCTTCTTCGGCGCCCACGAGCTGCGTAGACACGATGGTGAGCAACGGAAACGCCAGACCCCACACGGCGGTGCCGAGGGTGTTCCAAAGATAGTCGCGGCTGGTGGCGTGCTCTTCGTATTCAGCCTCTTGCATGGAGAAGCCGCCGCCGTAGACGGCACCGAGCAGACGGTTCCACCAAGCGTTGACCATGCGGCGGACGGGGCCGGGCTTGCGATCGCGTTCGCGCCGGCGACGTGTGGCTTGGCTGCTATCGGGTCCGCCGGCGTTGCGCTGACTCAGCTCCTGGATGCGTGCGAGCTCCTCGGCGGTGTGCGAGGCGGGGAACAGGCCGTTCTCGATGCGTCCGCCCTGGGCCCTTGCGGTGCCGCTGCCCGCTACGGCGGGGTCGGCGACGCCATTGCGGCGGGCGATGGCGCGGCGAATGCTATCGAGGGGCGTGATGCTCAAAGCGGGGTCCTTTCTATTGCTGCGCTCTAGTATAGACGCGACGGTGTTCGCTCGTGTTTTTGAACAGGTTGTTCAATAATTTCGGCGGGCGGCTGTAATTTGTCGGTAAACGTGCGGTATCCTGATGAAGTTTTGTGACCCCCCGATGCCGCCCACGCGGCACCAAGGAGCTTCTACCCATGGACGTCGCCGCATTCTTACTGGCTCTTGTGCCGATTATTTGGCTGGTCGTGATGCTGCTGTGCTTTAAATGGCCAGCTTGGAAGGCCGCTATCGGATCGTTTGTCCTTTCGTGCTTGCTCGCCTTCGCATGGTGGCACCTGCCGGCAGCGCAGATCGCGACTGCCTCGCTCGAAGGCTTTTTGATGGCCCTGTGGCCCATCGTCCTGGTGATCATCGCCGCGGTATTCACGTATAACCTGTGCGTTCGCACGGGCGCCATGGACGTGATCGGCAGCATGATCACCTCCATCAGCAGCGACCGCCGTCTGCTGGCGCTGCTCGTGGCTTGGTGCTTCGGTGGCTTTATGGAGGGCATGGCCGGCTTCGGTACCGCTGTCGCCATTCCCGCCGGCATGCTCGCGGGCCTGGGCTTTGAGGCCGTGCCTGCCGTGCTCATCTGCCTGCTGGCCAACGGCGTGCCCACGCCCTACGGCTCCATCGGCATTCCCACGGTGTCCGTTGCCGACCTGGTGGGTTTGGATTCCCTGCACCTGGCGACCGTTCAGCTGGTGCAGCTCGCACCGTTCTTTGTGGTGATGCCGCTATTTATTGTGCTGGTTGCGGGCCGTGTTGCCGATGACCACGGCAATGTCGCGAGTGTGGGCGAGCGCCTACACGGTGTTGCCGGCGTGGCGTTGCTCTCCGGCGTGTCGTTTGTCGGCGCGGCTTTGGTCGTTGCCATGTTTGTGGGTCCCGAGCTGGCCGTGGTCGTAGGATCTATCGTTTCGCTCGCGCTGACCGCCGCGCTTGCCATGCGTGCCGAGAAGTCCGGCCACTTGGATGCACGCTTCCACATGAATATCGAGGCGGGGAAGAAGCTCACCGTTAAGTCGGCGCTTTCGGCCTGGTCGTGCTTCATCCTGATCTTTGTGTTGCTGCTGGGCACGTCTAACCTGGTACCCGCCGTGCATGCTGCGCTCGCGCCGTTTGCGAGCCACGTGCAGGTGTATTGCGGTAAGAATCCCGGTACGCTTACGTTTTCGTGGATCAACACGCCAGGTGTCTGGATTTTCCTGGCGGCGTTTGTCGGCGGCGCCATTCAGGGTGCTTCGCCGCGCATGATGGGCGAGGTGCTGGCCGCGACCGTCAAGCAGATGATGCCGACGGTTATCACCATGCTTTCGGTGCTGGGCTGCGCCAAGGTGATGGGCTATGCCGGCATGATTTCGTCGATCAGCGCATTTTGCATTGCGGTCGCTGGCGGTCTGTACCCGATTCTGGCTCCGTGGATTGGTGCGGTCGGTGCTTTCGTGACCGGTTCGGGCACGTCCTCGGGCATGCTGTTTGGCCCCATCCAGAGCCAGGCTGCCACCGCGCTGGGCGTGAGTGACTACTGGATGGTTGCGCTGAACGCGCTTGGCGTTGCCGCCGGCAAGACGATCTCGCCGCAGACCCTCGCCATTGGTCTTGCCGCCGTGCACGTGCGCGGTAAGGATGCCGAACTCCTGGGCGCGGTGCTACCCTACGCTGCCGGCATGTTGGTCCTCATGAGCGTCATAGCCATGCTCGGCCAAAACCTGCCGCTGTAGTCGGCACTTAGGGACGTTCCTTATGTGCCGGCACTTTGGGAACGTCCCTAAGTGCCGGCATCCGGGGACACTCCTTGAATGTTGCCTGTTCAAGAGTGTCCCCAATGACTAGGCCGCTTGCCTGCGATTTTTGACCGTTGGGCGGGCTTGCCACCCTTGCCGCAAAAACGTTTTTGCATATCGGGTACAACGGGCTTTACGTGAGTAAAGTGCGCGTCGCGTCCACGTGTCGCGTTTTTAAAGGAGGCCCCATGCCTGGTGTTACCCCTGCAGAAGTTCTGTCCAACTTTGGCATTACACTGGTCGAAGATCCCGCCGAGAACCAGCCCCGTCTGCTGGTCGATCTACCCGCCGCGGAGCTCGTCGAGCATGCCATCCGCCGCGAAGAAGGCCGCATGGCATCCAACGGCGCGCTGGTGATCGAGACGGGGGAGCGCACCGGCCGTTCTCCCAACGATCGCTTTATCGTTGACACCCCCGATGTTCACGACAAGATTGCCTGGGGCGCGGTCAACCGCCCGCTGTCCGTCGAAAGCTACGAGGTCATCAAAGCCGGCATCGTCGACTATCTCAACGAGCGCGATGTGTTCGTCACCCGCGGCATGGCCGGCGCCGACCGCAACCACACGCGCCGCCTGCTCGTCGCCTGCGAGCGTGCCAGCCAGGCGCTCTTCATTAAGCAGATGCTCGCCCGCCCGCTCGCCCGCGAAATCGCGCGCACCGGCGAGCCGGACTTCTGCGTGCTCGCCGCGCCGGGCTACCAATGCGACCCTGCCATCAAGGGCCTCAACTCCAGCGCCGCCGTGGTCATCAACTTCCAGGAGCGCGTGATTTTGGTCGCGGGTACCGGCTACTCCGGCGAGATCAAAAAGTCCATCTTCAGCGTTATGAATTACCTGCTGCCCGTCGAGGATGACGTGCTGCCCATGCACTGCTCGGCCAGCATGGATCCCGTCACGCACGAGACCGCCGTGTTCTTTGGCCTGTCCGGCACCGGCAAGACCACGCTTTCGGCCAATCCCACGCGCCTGCTGATCGGCGACGACGAGCACGGTTGGTCCGACATGGGTATCTTCAACATCGAGGGTGGCTGCTACGCAAAATGCGAGGGCCTGGACGCCTTCCACGAGCCCGAGATCTTCAACGCCGTCCGTTTTGGCGCCATTTGTGAAAACGTGGTGCTCGATAAGAATCGCAAACCCAACTACGACGACATCTCGATCACGCACAACACGCGCGTGGCCTATCCCGTGGAGCACATTCCTAACGCGTGGACTAAGGGCATGGGCACCACTCCGAGTGTCGTGCTGTTCCTGACTTGCGACGCTTTTGGCGTGCTGCCGCCCATCTCGCGCCTGACGGCCGACGCCGCCATGTACCACTTTGTGACGGGCTTTACGGCTAAGATTCCCGGCACCGAGGTCGGCGTCACCGAGCCCACGCCCACGTTCTCTTCGCTGTTCGGTGAGCCGTTTATCTGTCTCTTATACACATCTCCGAGCCCACGAGACAGGCAGAAAGCTCGTA
>URHU01000084.1:0-8147 GCA_900547715.1 uncultured Collinsella sp.
CTGCCTGTCTCGTGGGCTCGGAGATGTGTATAAGAGACAGCCCCATATCTCGACAAGCCGACCCGTAAACTCTCGACAGGAATGAAGCAGCAGGTAAAGATTGCCATGGCGATATCGACCGATTGCCCGTACCTCATCCTCGATGAACCGCTGAACGGCCTCGATCCGGGAAAGCGGAAAACCTCCTGCGACGCGATGCGCAGCGAGGTGGCGCGGGGACGAAGCGTGCTCATTTCAAGCCATCTGCTCGACGACCTGGCAGACCTCACCAACTCGTTCTACTTCATCGAGGCCGGCACGCTCGTGGAAAAGATCAAGTCGTCCTCGCAGACGCTCAAGCAGGAATACCTCGATACATACGAGCGAGGTGAATGACATGAAACTATTTGAACAGCTGAAGTCCAATGCGTCGCGCATGGCTGTCTACGCCATCCTCGTGGCAACGGCTTTATGCGGAATCGCGGCACCCGTCTATGCGCTCAACGGGGAGAAAGGCGATGTCGAACCCGCGTACATGGCTTCGACGGTTAAGGACCGGTACAAAGCCTTCTCTGGAGACACGTTTTACGTAGCAGAGTACGACACGACCTACCGTCAGCTTCGCTACAACAAGGGCTACGACTATCTAGGCGCAGAGGCAATCAGCTATACGTCGGGTTGGTACCGCTCCAACTATGGACACATAACCCAGTTCAAGTGTAACTACCGTGTGTACAACTAAAGCAACCGGCCGGGACGAGGGGTGACGCAAAAGCGTCGCCCCTCGTTTTTAACCATGTCAACTGAACCTAGTTCAGTTTGGTTGATTTCCGATCTCAGCCGAACACATTGAGCGGAAAGGCCGTTCTCGCAGTCAGTCGAACGTCCCCGGGGCCCTTCTCAGGCCCCGGGGACGGCATTTTCCCAGTTGAAGGAACGGTGGAGATGTGTTTCGATGGGTCAGATTCGTGTCGTTCCGAAAAGACCGTGAACCTTTTGTGGGACACGCGGCGCCGTGGTACCATAGCCAAGTTTGTTGTCTTGGTCGGAAACCAAGACGCCTTATGCGCTGATCGGTAACCAGCGCCTGACCAATAAGGAGTCCTACCATGAAGCAGGGTATCCATCCCCAGTATGTCGAGTGCACGGTGACGTGCTCCTGCGGCAACACCTTCAAGACGCACGCTACCGTGTCCGAGATGAAGGTCGAGCTTTGCAACGAGTGCCACCCGTTCTACACCGGCCAGCAGAAGTTCGTCGACACCGGTGGACGCGTCCAGCGCTTCGCCGACAAGTTCGGTGGCGCCGCTGCCGCCCAGCTCAAGAAGGCTGAGGAGGCCAAGGCCGCCAAGGCCGCCAAGGCCGCTGAGGCCGAGGCCGCTCGCAAGGCCGCCGCTGAGGCTAAGGCTGCCGAGAAGGCTAAGCGTGCCGCTAAGTTCGCCGAGGAGGCTGCCAAGCAGGCTGCCGAGGCTCCCGCAGAGGCTCCCGTCGAGGAAGCCGCTGCCGAGGCCGAGACCACCGAGGCTGCTGAGTAAATAGCTCGCCGAGCAAACACTCGCATTCATGGCTAAAGGGCCGCGTATCCATCTGGGTGCGCGGCCCTTTTCTTTTATTGGTGCAAACGGACCTGCTCCCATGGCACCAAATTGGTGCGAAGGGGGACAGGTCCGTTTGCACCAAATGGCAGAGATGTAGCGTTTGCCCAGATAAAACCTGCCAAAATAAACCTGTCCCTGTTTGGCAGGTTGGTCGTAGTTATTACGTGGCGGTCGAGGTCGACCGTATAGGCCGCGCCTTGTTTGGCTAAAGTACATTTATCTGTGTTTAACTCGCCCAAGGCTGCATGGCGTGGGCGATGGCCAAAAAAGGAAAACCACATGGGATTCATGTCAAAGCTGCTGTCCTTTGGATCCGATAAGGACCTTAAGCGCTACTACAAGATCGTCGACCAGATCAACGGTCTTGAGCCCCAGTTTGAGAAGATGACCGAGGAGGAACTCCGCGCCCAGACCGATAAGTTCCGCGAGCGTTACGCCAACGGCGAGTCGCTCGACGACATGCTTCCCGAGGCCTTTGCCACCGTGCGCGAGGCTTCCAAGCGCATCACGGGCATGCGCCACTTTGACGTACAGCTCATCGGCGCCATGGCGCTTCATGAGGGTCATATTGCCGAGATGAAGACCGGCGAAGGTAAGACGCTCGTCTCCACCTTGGCCGGCTACCTCAACGCTATTGCCGGCAAAGGCGTGCACGTCGTTACTGTCAATGATTACCTTGCCAAGCGCGACTCCGAGTGGATGGGCCGCATCTATAAGTACCTGGGCATGACCGTCGGTCTGCTCCAGAACAACATGCCGCTCGAGCTCAAGCGCCCGGCCTACCAGGCAGACGTCACTTACGGCACCAACTCCGAGTTCGGTTTCGATTACCTGCGCGACAACATGGTCACCCGTCCCGAGCAGCGCGTGCAGCGCGGCCACAACTACGCCATCGTCGACGAGGTCGACTCCATCCTGATCGATGAGGCCAGGACGCCGCTCATTATCTCGGGCGCTGGCACCAAGTCCGCCAGTACCTACAAGGACTTCGCGCGTGCCGTGCGTGGCCTTGAGCGCGGCGAGGACGTGTCGCATGACATGCTCACTGCCACCGAGGATGTGGAGCCCACGGGCGACTACGTCATGGACGAGGCCAAGCACACCATTGCCGCCACCGAGCGCGGCCTTAAGAAAATCGAGCGCCGCCTGGGTATCGATGACATCTATGCCGATCTCTCCGGCCAGCTGGTCAACCACCTGCAGCAAGCGCTGAAGGCCCAGTACATGTTCCACCGCGATAAGCAGTACGTGGTCACCAACGGCGAGGTCAAGATCGTCGACGAGTTCACCGGCCGCATCATGGAGGGCCGTCGCTATTCTGAGGGCCTGCACCAGGCCATCGAGGCCAAAGAGGGCGTGCTCGTACGCGAGGAGAACCAGACACTCGCCACCATCACCCTGCAGAACTACTTCCGCCTGTATGACAAGCTCTCTGGCATGACCGGTACGGCGCTCACCGAGGACGCCGAGTTCCGCGAGATCTACAAGCTGCCCGTCGAGGTCATCCCCTCCAACAAGCCCGTGCAGCGCGTGGACCACGAGGACCTGGTGTACCGCACCATTCAGGCCAAGTACAACGCCGTTGCCGACGACGTCGAGCGTCGTCACGCCAAGGGCCAGCCGGTCCTGGTGGGCACCGTCTCCATCGAGAGCTCCGAGAAGCTGTCCGCCGCCCTTACCAAGCGCGGCATCGCACACGAGGTCCTCAACGCCAAGCACCATGAACGCGAGGCCCACATCGTGGCCCAGGCCGGACGCTACGGCGCCGTGACCATCGCCACCAACATGGCCGGTCGTGGTACCGACATCCTGCTGGGCGGCAACCCCGACGAGCTGGTGCGCGAGCGCTTGGAGTACGAGGGCCTGACCATGGAGGACGTGACGCCCGAGCAGCTCGAGCAGTTTAACGCCGAGGCCAAGGAGACCTGCAAGGCCGAGCGCGAGCGCGTGCTTGCCGCCGGCGGCCTGACCGTTATCGGCACCGAGCGCCACGAGTCCCGTCGTATCGACAACCAGCTGCGCGGCCGCTCCGGACGTCAGGGCGATCCGGGCGAGACCCAGTTCTACCTGTCGCTCGAGGACGACCTCATGCGCCTGTTCGGCGGCGACAAGATGGACCGCGTCTCCAAGATGATGGTCACGGCCGACATGGGCGACGACATGCCCATCCAGCACAAGATCATCTCCAAGGCCGTCGAGAGCGCCCAGCACAAGGTCGAGAGCATCAACTTCTCCATGCGTAAGAGCGTCCTTGAGTACGACGACGTCATGAACAAGCAGCGCCAGGTCATCTACGCCGAGCGCAATAAGATTCTGGACGGCAAGGACCTGACCGACCACATCACCGAGGTCATGCACGATACCGTCTACCGTTGCGTGCAGGAGTTCTGCACCAAGGACAGCCACGATGGTGAGCGCGACCTGGAGGGCCTGCGCAAGTGGGTTGTGGAGCTCACCGGCCACATCGATACGCCCAAGTTCCCCGACGAGGATTTTGAGGCCCTGGCTGCCGATGTCCTGGCTTACGTAGAGAAGTGCTACAACATGAAGGCCGAGCGCTTGGGCGAGGACCTGATGCGCGAGCTCAACACCCAGGTCATGCTGCGCGTCATCGATACCCGCTGGATGAACTACCTGCAGGAGATGGACTACCTCAAGACCGGCATCGGCCTGCGCGGCTTTGGCCAGCGCGACCCGCTGGTTGAGTACAAGACCGAGGCCTACGGCGCGTTCCAGATACTCGTCGATACCATGTATGAGGATTACCTGCGCACGGTTCTGCGCATCGAGATCAAGGCTGCCCCGCGTGCCGTGGAGCACAAGGAGGAGCCCGCGCTCGAGGGTGCGCGCTTCTCCGGTCCTGCCGAGGTCGATGGTGACAACGGCGACTCGGTGCTGCGCAAGCAGGCGCAGGTGCAGGCCCGCACGGCTGTCCAGGGTGGTCCGGCTGCCGTCAACAACGGTGGCAAGGTGACCACCTATCGCAAGTCCGAGAGCGACGATCCGTACGTTAACGTGGGCCGCAACGACCCGTGCCCCTGCGGTAGCGGCAAGAAGTTTAAGTACTGCCACGGCAGGAATCGTTAATGGCTGAGGCTTTAGAGGTAACGCCCGCCGAGCTGGACGCGTTCGCGGACCGGCTCGGCGAGGTCGAGTCGTATCTCCACCTGGACGAAAAGCGCACGCGCGTGACCGAGCTCGAGGCCAAAAGTGTTGCCCCTGGCTTTTGGGATGACGCCGACGCCGCCCGTGCCACCATGGAGGAGATCGCGCGTACCAAGGAAGACATCGCTGCCGTGGACACCGCGCGCGGCGAGCTTTCCGATGCCCGCGCCGCGCTGGAGCTTGCCGAGGAGATGGGGGATGACCCCGACGCCGTCGCCCTCCGCGAGGAGGCTACAGCCACGGCTGAGCGCCTGGCCCGGGCCATCGATGAGCTTGAGCTTTCGAGCTGGTTTACCGGTGAGTTCGATCACGGCGATGCCATCGTGACCATCAAGCCCGGACAGGGTGGTCTGGAGGCCCAGGACTGGACCTTCATGCTCTTTAAGATGTACATGAAGTACTGCCAGCGTCGCGGCTGGAAGGTCACCATCAACGACTGTCCCGCGGCCGAGGTCATCGGCATCGACCGCGCGACCTTTACCGTCGAGGGCAAGGACGCATTTGGCATGCTGCGCGCCGAAGCCGGCGTCCACCGCTTGGTGCGCATTAGCCCCACCGACGACAAGAAGCGCCGCCAGACCACGTTTGCCGGCGTCGAGGTCATCCCCGTGCTACCCGATGATATCGACATCGAAATCAGTCCCGATGACATCCGCGTGGACGTGTACCACGCGAGCGGCCCGGGCGGTCAGGGCGTTAACACCACCGACTCCGCCGTGCGCGTGACGCATTTCCCCAGCGGCATTGTGGTCACCTGCCAAAACGAGCGCAGCCAGATCCAGAACAAGGCCGCGTGCATGCAGATCCTCAAGGCTCGCCTGTACGAGATTGAGCTCGAGAAGCGCGCCGAGGCGCTCGATGAAATTCGCGGACCCAAGACCACGATCGGTTTTGGCAACCAGATTCGCAGCTACGTGCTCTACCCGTACCAGATGGTCAAAGACCTACGCACGGGCGTTGAGACCAGCAACGTCGAGGCAGTTCTTGACGATGGCGACCTGGACCCGTTTGTTATTGGCTACCATCGCTGGGCTACTGGCAACGCCGATGCAGAAGGCTCGGAGGTCTAAAACATCGGGCGGCTTCAAGCCGATGCTAAGCCCAACGGTTGGACGGGTTTGTATCCAGAATAAACCCTGCGCAGGGGTGGTTTTTGTCCGGCGAATCGGTAGAATCGAATACAAGAAGAAGTTCAAAGCGCATCCGTTTGGGTGCGCTTTTTTGAGGGAGGCAGCATGGCATATCGTCTGGACATCAAGCGCATTCTTTCGATGAACTTCTTTCACGATCTGCCCCAGATCATGTTGGGGTGTGCCTTGGCCGCCATCGCGACCGACCTGTTTTTGATTCCCAACGGCCTTGCCGCCGGTGGCGTTACGGGCCTTGCGACTATTATCCAGGCGGTCGGCGCATCGCGCGGCCTATCGCTTCCCGTTGGTATTCAGACGATCGTGATGAACGCCTTACTGTTGCTGGTCGTTATGCGCGAGGGTGGCATGTTCTACGTGGTGCAGACCGCGACGGGCTTTGTGCTGCTGGGCTTCTTTACCGATCTGTTCGCCCCGTTTGTAGCACCTCTGGCGGATGCGGACCTGATGCTCCCTGCCATGTGGGGCGGCATTATTACGGGCATCGGTTACGGCATGGTGTTGCGCGCCGGCGCCAACACCGGCGGCTCGGACACGATTGGCCAAATCATCTCGCGTAATACATCACTGCCCGTGGGCTCGACCGTCATGGCGATCGATGTTGCCGTATGCGCGCTATCGGCTCCGGTCTTTTCAATCGAAAACGCACTATATGCAGGCCTTTCGATGGTCATTAGCGGCTACGTGATCGATGCCGTGGTCGATGGTGGCAACAAACGCCGTATGGTACTCATCATCTCGGACAAGTTCCCTGATATCGCTGCCGATATCATGTATGGCCTGGGTCGTGGTTGTACCAAGTTTAAGGCGACTGGCATGTATTCGGGTGCCGAGAAGCCAGTGATTATGGTCATCGTGAGCCGTCGAGAGCTCAATACCCTCAAGACGATCGTGCGCGAGCGCGATCCTCATGCCATCGTGACGGTTGCCGACGTTACGGAAGCCTTCGGCGAGGGATTCAAGGACATTAGCGCGTAGGGTCAATCGCGTTCCATCCAAAAGACGTTCACATTGATAAACCGTTTCATCAGCGGTTCTGCCTGCTAAATTGTTCAAATAATGATAAAAACTCTGGTAAAGCCATCAGTTTCCAGCATAATGAATGACGTACGTGCATTGCGGCTGTGTTGGGATTACCTTCGGTGCCGTGCGCATTTTGTCTAATGAGGATGAAAGGAAGGCACAATGAGCGACGAAGAGCTCAAAAAGGTTGCCAACGAGGTAAGGAAGGGCATCGTCACCGGCGTGCACGCTGCCAAGTCCGGCCATCCGGGCGGTTCGCTCGGCGCTGCCGACATCATGACCTATCTGTACTTTGAGGAAATGAACGTCGACCCGGCCGATCCCCGCAAGGCCGATCGCGACCGTTTTGTGCTCTCCAAGGGCCATTGCGCTCCGGGCCTGTACGCCGTGCTCGCCGAGCGTGGGTTCTTCCCCAAGGAGGATCTCGAGACGCTGCGCCATATCGGCAGCCACCTGCAAGGTCATCCCAACATGAACGACACCCCGGGCGTCGATATGTCCACCGGCTCGCTCGGCCAGGGCATCTCCGCCGCCGTGGGCATGGCGGTTGCCGCCAAGCACTGGGGCGATACTTACCGCACGTACGCCCTGCTGGGTGATGGCGAGAGCGAGGAGGGCCAGGTCTGGGAGGCAGCCATGTTTGCCGGCAACCAGCAGCTCGATAACCTCTGCGTGATCGTCGACCACAACGGCCTGCAGATCGACGGCCCCGTCGAGGAGGTCAACGACCCCATGCCGCTCGCCGACAAGTTCCGCGCCTTTAAGTTCCACGTGGTGGAGCTTGCCGACGGCAACGATTTCGATCAGATCCGCGCCGCCTTTGCCGAGGCCCGCGCCACCAAGGGTCAGCCGACCGCCATCATCGCCGAGACCATGAAGGGCAAGGGCGTTTCCTTTATGGAGAACCAGGTTGGTTGGCACGGCAAGGCCCCCAACGATGAACAGTTTGAGCAGGCCATGGCAGAGCTCACGGCCGCCGGAGAGGAGCTCTAGGATGGCAGACGTCAAGAAAATCGCCACGCGCGTAAGCTACGGCGAGGCCCTCGTCGAGCTCGCCAACGAGCACGATGACTTTGTGGTCCTCGACGCCGACCTGGCCGCCGCCACGCAGACCGGCAAGTTCAAGGCCGCCTGCCCCGATCGTTTCTTCGATGTGGGCATTGCCGAGAGCAACCTGATGGGCGTCGCCGCCGGTATCGCGACCACCTGTCTCTTATACACATCTGACGCTGCC
>URHU01000085.1:0-8047 GCA_900547715.1 uncultured Collinsella sp.
AGATTTCTGCCTGTCTCGTGGGCTCGGAGATGTGTATAAGAGACAGGTTCTACAGCAGCTCAAAACGAGCAGGGCCTACGACTGCGAGCTCGATATCGCGGGGATTGTTATACGGGCCGATAGCATGCTGGTGGAGCTCTTTGACGGGTCGTTTGCGGGAACCGACGAGCGCGACGACGAGATGGCGCTGGTGCGGGAGGCGCTCGACGTACGTGGGCTTAAGGCGATGGCTATCTGGGTGCGCATGGTGTTGGCGGCGCGGCGGCTCCTTTCCGGCTTGCCGGTAACCGACGACGCGGCGTTCAACGAGCTCGATCGTTTTGCCGTGCGCATGCGCGACAACCAGATTCAGCTGTTTGGCCTGTTGCTAGAAGGCTGGCAGTCGCTGGCAGAGGGACGGCCGGTTAATGCAAAGTTCCGTGCGGTCCAAGTGCTCAAACTTGCCGAGGAGTCGATTGCGTACATGCGCGATAACGCATTGCTGCTGGAGCGCACGGCATATCTACGTAACACCTCGATGGTTTCGGTACGCGAGGAAGCGGAGTTGCTCGATATAAGCCAGACGCAGGTTGGTGGAGCGGAGGCCTGGATGGTGGCGCTGCATTTGGCCTGTGCGGGCCGAGACAGCGATCTTGCGGCCTGGATGTCCATGAATCGTGCGGGGATTCTAGAGCCATCGTATCGGCTCTTTGCGCGCCTTGCCATGCATTGTCTGGGCGAGCCGGCGGGCAGGATACGCAAGAAGCTTCCCGTGCGCGAGCTGTCGCGGTACTCGCTGCGCGACGATTTGGAAGGGGAGGGCGAGCGCCTATTCCAGGTCGGCGAGGTTGAAGCCGTTGATACCATCGACCATATCGAGATTCGCATGTTCGGTGCGTTTCGCGCCGAGCGCGACGGGTTTCCCATCACGGACAAAATGTGGCGCCGCAAGAAGGCGGCGACGCTTGCCGAGCGGCTTGCACTGGGCATGGATGCGCTCGTCGACCGCGAGACGCTGGCCATGGAGCTGTGGCCCCATGCCGAGTTCAATAGCGCCCGCAATAACCTGTACTCGACGATATCGCGCTTGCGGTCGGCTTTGGGGCCGACGCCAGACGGCAAGTCGTGTGTGCTCATCCAAAATGAATGCATCGGACTCAACGGCGACTACGTCAAGACCGATGTGCGGCTGTTTGACCAGATAAGCCGCGAGGTTTTGGGAAATCGCACGGGTGCGCGCGGACCCCATTTAGTTGAGCTGTGCCTTAAGATTGAGCAGCTTTATGCCGGACCGCTGTATGTGCCCAATGGCTGTAATCCCACCTACTTTTTGCGCATGCGGCGCATTATGCAGTCAAAGTACATCGATTGCATGATTAAGGGAGCAGATGCCGCTCTAGAAGAAAACGATCTGCAGTCGGCGATTTGGCTGGCGGAGTCGGGGCTTCGACAGGAAACGGCGCGTGAGGATATGGTGCGCTGCGCCATGCGCGTCTACAGTGCGGCGGGGCGGCGGCGCGATATCGTCGAGCTGTACAGCGGGCATATGCACCATCTGAGGGAGCAGGTCAATGGCGTGCCCGAGCCCGAGACGCGGCGTCTATACGAGCGCTTGGTGGAGGGGCGGCTCAATCGCGTGCTGGTCGAGCGATAAAAAACGGGCGCCCGAAGTACTTGGGCACCCGTAAGCTTGCTATGTGTTGGCTCGCCGGATCGTTGGCTCTTAGACGAGCTTAATCTTCTCGATGTCCTTGCGCGAGGACTCGCGATACAGCGAGAACTTGCGGCCGATAACCTGGACGACCTCGGCATGGCAGCGGTCGGCGAGCTCTTCGGCGGCCTCGCGGGCGGAAAGGCTGGAACCGTCGAGTACGGAGCACTTAACGAGCTCGTGCTTCTCCAGGTAGGCGACCGTCTGCTCGACGGTGCCCTCGTTGATGTCGGACTTGCCGATGATGATGGCGGGGTTGAGGTGATGGGCCATGCTGCGAAGCTGCTTGACCTGGGCTCCTGTCAGTGCCATGGGTTCTCGCTTTCTATGTTATGGGGCGCCCCGCGATGGGGCCTTAATCTACGTGAGCTGTCCCACGATAGCGCAGGAACGGCGCGGTGTGGGGCGTGTTTACCCAGTTCAAAAAGAATGCGGATGCTGAGCGGGAGAACAGCGCGGGTTACAGACGGACGTGTACGGCGGCCGAAAGCGGTCTATGGACTGCCCGAAGGGACCGGCTCCCATGCAATAAACGCCCAACGGACCATGCGAACGTGGTCGAGCATGTAGCGCCCCTGCGGCACGCCCTTGGACCCTGGCTCGCCGGCATGGGGATTCTCAATCATATGCTGAGCGACGTAGTCGCGCAGACGGTCAATCTTATCCTCGTTACCGTGCTCGAGCATGCGGGAGAAGTCCGCCACGCCCGCCTCAAGGCTATCGAAGGTATCGCGACGAGGCGATTCAAAGTACGTAACCTGCGGCAGGGCACCCATCTGAATGAGGATATTGAAGGCATACACAAAGCCATTACTGCAGGTAACCGAGGCACCGATGGCGTTCATCAGGTGCAGGTCATAGCGCGGGCTGGAGTTGGCGACCATCGTGACAGCACAACGCCGACGAGCCGTTCGATCAAGCTTGGCAAGCGCGCCTTTTAGGTTGGTCGTAGTGACAGAGCGGCTGGCAAAGGCAACATCTACCGCTTTCGCGACCGGTCCAACCAAATCCCAGTCATCATCCCAAGCAAGCTCAAGCGGTGTAATGCGATCCTCGAGCCCATAGTACTCAATGCCAGCATCAAGCGTGCCCAACATGGCAGGGGAAAAGTCAGCAGCAATCACAGGATGCCCGTCTTGCGCAAGCGGAATAGCAATCGACCCGGCCCCACACCCCATATCCAGCACGGATTCACCAGGCTTTAACGCCAGCAGCTTCATAAAGTCCCGGGCATACGGAGCAGTCTCAAGTGGCCGAAAATGCCGAGCCCTTTTATCCCACTCAAAAGAATCATCAGCCCGCCGCCGACCAGCCTGCAGACGCATCCATTCGCCATTCCAATCCGCAGAAAGCAGCTCAGAGCGAGCATCCCCATCAACCACGGGCCAACCTCCTAGCAACAAAAAAGCGACTCCTCCCAAAAGAAGAGCCGCAACCAGCATATATCAGAAAGAACCAATCCAACGCCAAACCGTCGCATCGACCATGTAGTGCAGGAGCGAAGCAACTGCAACCGGGATAGAACTCAACCGAGGTCCCGTTGTGCGGGAGCCCCGGGGAGGGCAAATATATAAGGTCGATCGCGAGTTCCGCACGAGCCGGAGAGCACTTAATGTGCTCTCCGTGCGAGTCAGGACTGCCCGAGCAGGCGACCAAATACCAAAGCCCTCGGAACGGCGGGACAGAGTATGCCCCGCCCCTCGGGACGACGGGATAGGACAGGAGCACCCATGGCAGGCAAGCCGCAAACACTAGCTACGACCTCGGCATTCGAGATCTTGGGCCCCGTCATGGTCGGCCCCAGCTCATCGCACACCGCCGGCGCCCTGCGCTGCGCCCAAGTTGCCGCCAGCCTGCTGGAAGGCCGCATCACCAAAGTCACCTTTGGCCTGTGGAACTCCTTCGCCCACACCTACCGCGGCCACGGCACAGACCGTGCGCTCGTCGCGGGCATACTGGGCCTCGACACCGATGACGAGAACATCAAGCAGGCCTTCGACCTCGCGCGCGAGCAGGGCCTCGAATATCACTTTGACATCAAGGGCGACGACGCCTCCATCCACCCCAACATCGTCGACATCGAAATGGTCGACGACACGGGCGCCACGGCACAGGTCCGCGGCGAGAGCCTGGGCGGTGGCAAGATGCGCATCAGCCGCATTAACGGCGTCGGCGTCGACATCTCGGGCATGTATTCCACGCTCTTCGTGGCGCACAAGGACGTCCCCGGCGTGCTCGCCGCGCTCACCAACCTGCTCGCCTACGCCCACGTAAACATCGCCTTCTGCCGCACCTACCGCACCGAAGTGGGCGGCCAGGCCTACTCCGTCTTTGAGACCGACGGCGCGCCCGACGACACCGTCGTCCCCATGCTGCGCAAGCTCGACAATGTCGATTACGCGACCTTTATCGAGCTCCCCGGTTCTGCCTCGTCGCTCTCTCCCGGCGTCTCGGCCAAGGAAATCTTCGACGACGGCGAGCAGCTGCTCGATGCATGCGAGGAAATGGGGCTCAGCATCGGCGCCGTCATGGCCGTTCGTGAGGCGCGTCTGACCGGCGAGGCCCACGCCGTCGCCGCCATGCGCCGCGTGCTCGACGTCATGCGCGAGGAGACCACGGCCCCCCTCGCCAATCCGCAGCGCTCGCTCGGTGGGCTAATCGGCGGCGAGGCCAAGCTCGTCGAAGCCACCGGCCGCAACGATTTGAGTGCAAGCCTGATGGGCCCCGTTCAGACCGATGCCGTGGCCCGCGCCATGGCCGTGCTCGAGCGCTCCGCCACGATGGGCGTGATCGTCGCCGCCCCCACGGCCGGCTCCGCGGGTGTTGTGCCCGGCTGCGTGCTGGCGCTCGCCGATCGCCTGCAGCTCGACGACGAGCAGGTCATGGACGCGCTATACTGCGCAGCCGCCATCGGCCTCAACCTCACCACAAGCGCCTGCGTTGCCGGCGCCGAGGGCGGCTGCCAAGCCGAGGTCGGAAGCGCCGCCGCCATGGCAGCCGCCGCGCTGGTACAGATGCTCGGCGGCACGCCCGAGCAGGCGCTTGACGCCAGTTCCATCGCGCTAAGTAACCTGCTGGGCCTCGTTTGTGACCCCGTCGGTGGCCTCGTGGAGGTGCCCTGCCAAAACCGCAACGCCATCGGCGTGGCAGCGGCCTTTAGCTCGGCACAACTCGCCCTCGCAGGCATTAAGAGCCTGGTGCCGTTTGACCAGATGGCACATGTCATGCTCTCGGTGGGTCACGCGTTGCCGGCCACGCTGCGCGAGACGGCAAAGGGCGGCATCGCGCAGGCTCCGGCCGCACTTTCGGCCTGTGCAAAATGCGGTGTGTGCGGATAGCGGCAAAGAACGACTCAAAGGTGGGACAAATGTCCCACCTCTTTTGAATGCCACCGTTTCCGTACCACAAACAGCAGGGCAATCGCTATAATGCAAGCCCAGTAAAAACACGATGAACCGCAAGGCGAAAATCGAAGGATATGCATACGATGTCGCAAAACGATCGAACTCAACTGATTCCCGATCCGCAGCAGCCGAGCAGGCACACCGGCGGCGTTCAGTCGCCGCGTCCTATCGCGCCGAGCCACGGTCAGCAGCGTAGTGCAGCAAACGCTTCCCAACACCCGAACCAACAGCGACAGCAGCGTCAACAACGTCAGCAGCGCCAGGCAAACGGCAATGCGCCCAAGCAGCCCCCCACGCACGCTCGAGGCGATCGCGGCCCCGCGCGCAAACCCGCCGAGAACAATAAGTCGGGCAAAAAGACGACGTTATTTGTCGTCCTGGGCCTAATCGTCATTGTCTATATAGTAGGCGTCGTAGCGTTTTCGCAGGTAGCCTACCCCAACACCACCATCGCCGGCGTCGACGTCTCGTTCTCCAACGCTTCGTCTGCCGCCACCAAGGTCAATTCGGCATGGAAGCACTATAAGCTCGCCGTGACAGGCGATGACTTTAGCTGGACCTATCAGCCCGAGTCCGATGAGCCCATCGTCGACGGCGAAGCTGCCGCAAAAGAAATCATCAGCCACAACGAAGCCTTTATATGGCCGGTCCGTCTTGTGGAATCCTTAAGCGGCAAGACCAAAACAACCGCTACCTCCAACGAAGTCGATCTTGATCAAGACGTCGACCTGTCCATGCTCTCCGACACCTTTGACCAAAAGCAGTTTGAGGAGGATCTGGGCGCCGCCATCGACGAGTTTAACGAGGGCCGTTCGGGCACGTTCGAGGCCAATAGCTCCTATGACGAGCAGGCCGGCAAGTTTACCGTCGAGAAGGCGCGCTCCAACGAAAAAATCAACCACGAGCATGTCATTAAGTATGCCGAGCTCGAGCTTGCCTCGCTGGCCGAGACCGTAGATCTTTCCAAGCTCGGCAACGATGCCTATGAACCGCTCAATGGAACGCTGACCGATGATCAGATTCAGGCCGCATGCGATGCCGCCAACAACTTCCTGGGCGTCAACGTGACCCTCAAGCTCAACGGCGAGGATGCCGGGAAGGTCGACGGCAGCTCCGTGTTGCAGTGGATCAGCTTTGCCGATCCGGCCAACCCCACGCTCGATACGTCGCAGATCAGTAGCTGGGCAGCCGAGCTCGCCAACGGCTTTAATACCGTGGGCTCCACTCGTTGGTGGACGCGCGCCGATGGCAAGCAGTGCGCCGTCGAAGGCGGCGACTTTGGTTGGTCCATCGACAGCAGCTCGCTCGCCAAGCAGGTCGAGGACGCCATTAACAACAAGCAGACCGGCGAAATCGAGATCAAGTACTCCCAGAAGGCCGACACCTTTACCGCAAAGGGAGAGCCCGACTGGAAGGCGCATATCGACGTCGACCTGTCCGAGCAGCACGCGCGCTACTATGACGAGAACGGTAATATCGTTTGGGAGGCCAACTTTATTTCCGGCAAACCTGGCGAAGACGCCACCCCCGAGGGCGTGTGGCAGATCAACAGCAACGACGGCGGCAGCACCCTGATCGGAGCCAAGGACCCCGAGACCGGTAAGCCCAAATACGAGAGCCCGGTGAGCTACTGGATGCCGTTTGAGGGCAACATGATCGGCTTCCACGATGCCACCTGGCAAAACGACAAGAGCTTCGATAACGCCGAGTCGTACAAGTGGTGCGGCAGCCACGGCTGCATCAACCTGCGCCTGGCAGACGCCAAGGCACTTCACGACTGCATCAAAGTCGGCCTGTGCGTGGTTGTCCACTCGTAGTGCAACGCGCGCATTCCTACAACATGGAGCTGCTGCGACCAATCTAACAGTTCCGAAAGAAACCGTCCCATGCGCCCGCCCCAACCGGTGGGCGCATATACTTATCGAGGTACTTTCTATAAAGGAGACGCTATGCCGAATGTCCCCACGACCACCCCGGGCCCGGATGATACCGAGCGCACGCCCGAAGATGTCACCGAAACGATTCCTCTGATTACAAACGTACATGCCGATAAGCAGAGCGGACGCGCGAACGATGCGACCGAGATTTCCGATGAAGAGGCATATGCCAAGCTCAAGGCAAAACATGCCGAACGTCGACGCAAAAAGCTCATCCGACGCGGCATTGCGGCCGGCGTCGTGGCCGCCATTGTGCTCATCGCCGTTGTCGTGACCTTAGCCATCAACGCACGGCCCGCAGGCAACAACGGGCCGGTGACCGACATGGTGACCGAGGGCACGTTTACCACAACGGTCGAGGCGAAAGGCCAGCTCAAACCCATTTCGTCCTCAGTGGTCTCCCCTTCTGTCGACGGCACGGTCGATTCTATCAACGTGCAGGCAGGCCAATCCGTCAACGAGGGCGACGTGCTTATGACCATTAAAAACGACGAGCTCGATCGCAACGTTGCCGAGGCGCAGCGTGCAGTTGCAGCCGCTCAAGAAGACCTCGCCAACGCGCAGAAAGCCGCAGCTGTCGCGCAGGCCACCCCAACGACGGACGTC
Source organism: uncultured Collinsella sp. (assembly GCA_900547715.1). Classification (GTDB taxonomy): domain Bacteria; phylum Actinomycetota; class Coriobacteriia; order Coriobacteriales; family Coriobacteriaceae; genus Collinsella. The sequence goes on from URHU01000085.1 coordinate 7,638, forward strand.
GAGGGAGCTTCCGCAGCGGCTGGCGTCTCTGACGCATCAGCGGACACGAACGCCGTATCGGCCGCGCAACGCAGCCTCGCATCAGCCCAGGCAAACCTAGACCAGGCGAACGCCAAGGCCGCCAGTCGCACGGTCACGGCCCCGAGCTCGGGTAGCATCGTGGAGCTTAACGCCAAGGTGGGCGCAACGGTAACAGGCGGCATGATCATGGGCGAAAGCGATACGAGCGGCGGCAAGCAGTGCATGCAGATCGCCGACCTATCCAAGATGAAGGTGACCGTGCAGGTGGGCGAAAAGGACATCGCCAAGATCGCCGTTGGGCAGAGCGCCAACGTCACGTATCCCGCGTTTCCCGATATCGCTGTCTCTTATACACATCTCCGAGCCCACGAGACAGGCAGAAATCTCGT
>URHU01000086.1:0-8046 GCA_900547715.1 uncultured Collinsella sp.
ATCTACACGCGTAAGATCGTCGGCAGCGTCAGATGTGTATAAGAGACAGTCACAAAGGTACCGTCGGCGAGCTTAACGCCGTCGAAGTGTGCCGGCAGTGCCACGACCTGCGCTCCGCCCTCGACGCGACCCATCTGTGCCGCACCGGACGATTTGCGCACGCCAAAACACTCGGCAACCGCTACGACCGGATACTCCAGACCCTTGGACGCATGCACGGTCATGATGCGTACCGCGCCGTCGCCCTCCTCGTTGAGCGCGCCCGGGGCCTCCTTGCCCGCCAAGAAGCGGTCGAAGGCGAGCGCAATGGAGCGCGGCGAGTTGCCGAACTCGGCCTCTGCCTCGGCCACAGCGTCGAGCGCCTTGAGCACGTTGGCGGCAATGGCCTTGCCCTCGGGGCCGCGCTGCGCCAGACGCACGAACCAGCCGGAGGCATTGACCACGTCGCGCGCGATGGCGGCGAACGAATCGCGTCCCACGCGACGAAGCGCGTAGCGCAGCACCTCGCGGGCGCGCGTTACGAGCGGCAAGCCCTGCAAACCCGGCACATCGGAATCGCTCATGATGCCCGCGTCGATGTTGCGGCGCGACGTCTCGCCCGTCTGATCGTCGAGTTTGGTCGCCAGCGCCAGGAACTCCTGGGCGCCGAGTGCAAACATCGGCGAGGCCAGCAGTGGCATAAAACCCTGCGCCGTATCGGCCGGATTGGCGAGTGCACAAACCAGGGCGCGCACCGTCTGCACCTCGGCAGCTTGGGCAAAGACTGAGCCGCCCGCGATGACGCAGTCGAGCCCCTGGTCACGGAAGGCCTGTGCGTAGACGTCGGCATTGGTCATGCGACCCAGCAGCAACACCATATCGCCCTGGGGCTGCCCCGCTTTGACGAGCGCTTGGAACCGCTCCGCAATCGCACGAGCTTTCGCCTGCGTTCGCTCCTGCGTGCTGCCACCGGCAACGAAGACCGCCTGGCGGCGCGACGCCTTTGCCTTGAGCTTGTCCTTGCGTTTGTCGCTCGGTTCAAGATCCAAGAACCCCTGCATCAAACCACCGGTATCGCCGTCAAAGACGCGCGCCACATAGCGCAGCACCTCGTCGTGGCTGCGGAAGTTGCGCACGAGTTTGACGAGCTCGCCGGCGGGGACATCGGAGACGGCAGCCGTCTCGGGAGCAGCAGAGGAGCCCACCTTGCGCTCCTGGCGGCGAAACACCTCAACCTCGGCGCCACGGAAGCGGTAGATCGACTGCTGTGCATCGCCCACGGTGCACAACGCGCGCTCCCCCGCGCCCGTCAGATAGCGAATCAGATCGACCTGCATCTGGTCGGTATCCTGGAACTCATCGATCATGACCATCTTAAAGCGGCCCTCATAGGCAGCTCGAATAGCCGGGTAGTCGCGCAGCGCCTCGTACGCCATGCGCAGCAGGTCGTTGTTATCGAGGGCAGACTGGACGGCCTTGAGCGCACGGTACTCCGCCTCTACGGCGCGGGCAAGCCCCACCAGCGCATCGAGCGCCGGGCCGCCGCAGGCAAGCACGATATTGATAAACGCATCGGCCGCCTCGGCCTTGAGCAGCTCGACCTGCTCCTTAGGGAATGCCTTGCTCGCGCGCGGCATGGTGCACGACATCATGAGTCGCGCTGCATCGGCCATGGTCTTGCCGCTCGCCTCGAACGCGTCAATGGCGTCGAGTGCCATCTGCGCTTTCTCGGTCGTGGCCTTGCTTGTGCCCAGCGCCGCACGATAAGCATCGGCAAGCGCCGAGGTGTCGGCCTGGCCGCGCGCCACGCACACATCGTCCATACCGCCCGGCAGCTGGCTCGATAGCTCCAGCAGGTCGCGCACCAGGCCTTTGATGGTGGTACCGGCGCCAAACGGCCCGCCCTCGCCCGCCATGGGATACCAAGCGTAGAGGGCCTTAAGCGAAGCGGTGAGCTCGGGCGCGGCATCGGGCGCCGTCGCGCGCCCCAGCACGTGCTCAACAGCCTGATCCATAAGCTCGTCGGTATCGGTGAGCACCGTGAACTCGGGATCGATGCCCAGCTCCAGCGCGTGCGCGCGCAGGATACGCGAGCACATGCCGTGAATGGTCGAGATCCACGCGTCGTCGACCGTCAGGGCTTCCTCGTCCATGCCCTCTTCGATAAGCGCACGGCGCACACGGTCGCGAATCTCGGCCGCGGCGTCTTTGGTAAAGGTAATGGCGAGCACCTGGTCCAGATGCTCGACAAACGGACCGGATTCGGGCGAGAGCGCGTAGACGATGCGGCGCGTGAGGGTAAAGGTCTTGCCCGAGCCGGCACCCGCCGAGACAAACAGCGGGCGGTCGAGCGTTTTGACGACTTGCAGCTGTTGCGGCATCAAAGTCGAAAAATCCATGGTCTACACGTCCCTCCTTACAAACGTTCCTTCGTGGTTATACGAGCAGCGCGCATGCGCGGCCTGCGCCGACGTCGGGTCGACAGCGGCGACGTCGCCCGCCTCGAGTTCGTGCAAGCGCTCGGCGATGCCGGCCTCCACGCGGTCGAGCAGCGCATCGAAGTCCATGTTGCCGCCCTCGCCGGGAAAGCCCTTCTTAAGGCCCGGAATGCGACCGTCGCCGCGCTCCTGCTCCAACAGCTCGGCGCTCGCGGCACCGCGCAGCGCGGGCTTGCCGCCCTTGGTCGAAAAGTAGAGCGCCGCGCGGGTGTCCAAATCCAGCGCCCGGCGCATGGCCTGCGCGTAGATGAGCGTTTGGGTATGGGGCGGCAACCAGCGCGGATCGTCGATGGGCGCCGTACCCGATTCCTCGTCGCGCACCGTGGGGTCGGCGAGCTTAAACTCCTCAACGCCCGTGCGATGCTTGTAGTCGATCACCACGGCACGATTCTCGGCGTCCACGTCCACGCGGTCGATGCGCCCGCCAAGCGGCCAACCGGCATACTCGACCTTGAGCTCGTTGAAGGCGAACTCCAGGTAGCGCGGGGCAAAGGGGGCAAGTGCCTCGGACTCGTAGGCAAGCACGCCCTCCAGCTGCGGCAAAATCTCGGCCACCTGGCGCTCCTCCACCGCAGAAAGCGGCACCAGCGGGCCCTCCGTGCCTCGCTTGCCGGCGTGCTCGGCCAAGGTCTCGTCAAAAACCTCGCGCAGCAGCTCCTGAGCGCGCTGCAGATTCTCGGGCGTCACACGCTCCATGCCCTCCTGGGGCAGACGGGCATGCAGGTGCTCCAGCACATCGTGGACAAAGTTGCCCTTCTCCATGTTGCCAAAGCCCGCGTCGATGGACTGGGGCTTCACGCGATACGACACGAACCAGCACAGCGGGCACGTCGAGTACGCCTCAATCTGCGAGGCGGACGTCAGGCGCGGCACGAGCGGCGCGTTCTCGCCCTCGCCATCGCGGCGACGCAGAACTAGATACGGTACAGCCGCCTCACTCAAATGCTGAGGAGCCTCGCATGCGACGCGCTTGCACTCGATGCCCTCGCCGGCCGCTGGATCAAAATCGGCGACGATACCGCCCTCGCCCACGCACGCAACCTTGGCGGCGCCAGCGGCCTCGGCATGCGCCCGCAGCTCGGTCCACACGGCAGCCGGATAGCACTCGCGTGCCTGGCGATCGTGCGTCACACGGGCGAGCGCGACCGGACCGCTCGCCGCCTGCATCGCACGGCCAAAGCGCACGCGCAGCAGGGCAGCGGGCTCCAAAGACACGCCGTCGCGGCGCAGCTCGGCTGTCAACGTGGCAAGCGGGCCCTCTTCGTGCGAAAGCGGATAGCTGTCCAGGTCGACATCGGCAAACAGCACGGCATCGTAGCTGCCAGGGCGAAGAACCGACGCATCGGCAAGCGACGCGAAGCGCACTTGTGCTCGTGGTGTGCGATCGACCTCGTAGGTCTCGTAATCGTAGGCGGTACTGCGCTTGTCCACCTTGGTTCGAACGCCGTCGAGAACCGGCACGCTCGCGGCCTGCGACACGTCGAGCGCGCGAGCATCGTTCATAAGGATGTCGATGGCATGGCGCAGCAAAGCCGTCTCTGCCTGGCGACGGGCCTGGCCGTCAAGGCCGCCTAGAGCGCGATCGGGCAACGCCTCGGCAACGGCAAGCATGGCCTTAAGCGCCGTCACGGGCTTGTCACGCCACAGCGCCTGGAACACGTCCGAGACCACACACGGTACGTTCTTAAACCAGTTATCGTCGCTCGTCGCCTTGCGCGCGCCCCTCACCTGGCCCTGAACGCTCTGCAGCAGGCTCTTGACGCCCGCGGTAGTCTTGCTGCGCGAGAGACGCATATTCTTATCGAAGGTACGGGCATTGACGGCATCAGCGCCCGAAAGCGGACTGTAGATCCAGTCGGTAAGCTCCGGCGCGGGCCACCACTCAGTCTTGGAAGTGGTGCCCTCGTCGGCGGCTTTCATACGCTCGATCAGGTTGGCGAGCGCCGTAAACTGCCTGCCCGCGATGGACTGGGAAAACGCCGTGAACTCAGTCGTCTCGGCCGCAATGTGACGCGCCGCCAAACGGGCGGCGAGCTCGCCGAACAGCTGGGGTGCCCGGGCAGAAACGACGAGCACGCGCACGGGGTCGGCGGGCGTTGCAGTAGCTTTATCGGCCTTGGACTCCTTGTGCGCTTTCACCAACTTATCGATGGCGTCCGCATAGACATGAGCACGGGCATGGGGGCCGGCGACCTCAATAAAGGCAGGCTGAGCGGCGGTCCCGCAAGCGGCATCAGACGCGCCGACACCCTCCCCTAGCGGCGCGATCTCAAACAACACATCGCGGGCATCAAATGCCGCGGCAAGCTCCTCGCGCATCGCCGCCTGTTCGCGGGCAAGCAGCACGACGACCTCTCCCCCATTGTTCGCCACGGCAGACAGCAGCTCGAGCAGGCCGTGCGTAAACGACGTGATACCGCGCACGCATACGGCGCGAGTGCACGCCGGCAGGCTATCGGCCAGGACACTGGTCATAATGTCGGCTGCCTCGCAGGGCTCGACCATATCTCGACGGTCCAAACCGCCCGCGTAGGCACGCAAAAGCTCGAATACGCGAGTCTCGGCATCGCTCTTGGGATCGGGACGGCAAACGTCGCCGCAGCAGCGCTCGGCACCCGTCCCCGCTACGCCCGGCAGCACATCGCGGGCCATGCGCGCGAGCATGCGCACCGTGCCCTGGCTGCGCGAAAGCGGCTGCAGGTCGGCATCATCGAGGCGCGTGACCATGTCCGAGAACAGCATCTGGCGCTGCAGGTTGTCGACGAAACCGCGCCCGTCGCCCAAAAGCTCCCAAAGCGAGCGAAGCCACGATGTAGGCGTCTTGTAGTCGATACCCAGCGAAACGCCGGCTTCCGCCGCATCATGACGGCACAGGTCGAGCTCGGCAAACGTAGGTGCCAGCAACACGGCACGCCCGTGGCGGGCAATAAGGTCGGCAAGCAGCGCCGACTCGGCATCGCTCAAATCCGTGCCGGCATTGGTGGTATAGATTCGAACAGGCATGGTCCTCCGCTCAAACTGTTCGCAATAATCAATGCATCCATCCTACCCGCCCACGCGGACACATTGCCACCACAGCTCCATCTTTTGGTACAAAGCAACCTGACCCCAACGAACCAGCCGATTGCGGGCATATAAAAACCGCCCCCGGAGGAGCGGTTTTGCACAATTCGTTTTTGGCGCGGCCTACTCGCCATCCTCCAACTTAATGAGGATCTTGCGGTAGCCACCGTACTCGCCGTTCAGCGCCTTTGAAACGCGGCTCACCGTGGTGGACGAAGCGCCGGTACGGGCCTGAACCTCAACATAAGGCTCGCCCTCGTCCAAATAGCGCGCAACCTGCAAACGCTGAGAAAGGTCGCAAATCTCGCGCGGCGTGCAGATATCGGTCAAAAACGCTTGGATATCCTTCTCGTCGTCCAAAAGGCTAAATGCGTGGACCAGCTGCTTGACATCAGGCTTGTCAAACATGTTCTCGATATTCATCGATCACCGCCAAACCCGCCAAAAGGCATCGAAGTTGATACTGACATCGGGCATCGTTCGCCCGTTCTATGCAATAGGGCAACGCCTGTGGCTTTTGCCCGTAGCAGTGTAGCACACCACCAAACTAAAGCGACAAGACTCTCTGCCAGCGGCGCGTTTTTCAGGACGAACGCCGTTTAGAAACCATATGCGCACGTAAGCTCCACGAATATTTGAGACAATGGGCGCCCAAACACCGCGGCGCGCCCGCGCAACCATCCAGGTCGCCGCCGCAAGCCGCTTCACGCGACGCCAGCAACCCCGGCGCAAGAAAGGATTCACGCCATGCGCTTTATGCTTAACTGGCTCTTCACCTCGATCGCCATCGCGATCGCCACGTTCCTCGTCCCCGGTATCCAACCCTTCGGCTTTGCCGAGACCTGGGTCTGCTTTGCCTTTGTGGGACTGTTCCTGAACATTGTCGATTCGTTCGTCAAACCGTTCCTGACGGTCATCTCGCTGCCGCTCACGATCATTACGCTGGGCATTTTCCAGCTTGTCGTCAACAGCTTTATGCTTGAGCTCGCGAGCTACCTGTCGGTCAACCTGCTGGGCGTCGGCATCTCCATCGCCAGCTTTGGATCGGCCTTTATGGGCAGCATCCTGGTATCCATCACGCGCAGCATCCTCGACAGCATCGCCGAGGACTAAAACGGCCATTCAGGCCGCGTCCGTCTCAACAGCCCAAAACGAAGGCCGCCCATCGCAAAAATGGGCGGCCTTCTTATTTGTAAAGTCTCAAAGGGCGAGAGAATCTACCATTTCCACCCCGTCCCCAAATGGCAGGTGTGGGTTAGATGACGTAGTCGTAGCCATGGTTGGGAGCGACTAGTTGATCGAGCGTCACACCGTCGAGGTAGTCGTTGATGAGCTTGTCCAGGTTCTTCCACACGTCGAGCGTGGGACACTCATCCGAACGCGAGCAGCCCTTGCAGTCGCCATCCAGGCAGGCGACCGGCGCCAGACTGCCCTCGGTCAGGCGCAGGATCTCGCCCACCGTGTACTGCTCGGGCGGGCGCGTGAGCACATAGCCGCCGCCCTTGCCGCGCATGCCCGAGAGCATGTTGGCGCGCACGAGCGTAGCCAAAATGTTCTCGAGATATTTCTCGGAAATCCCCTGTCGCGCCGCGATCTCTTTGAGCGGGATGCGACCGGCTGCCTGGTGCTCGGCCAGATCGACCATAACGCGCAGGGCATATCTGCCCTTAGTAGAAACCAACATGTATAGTGCTGCCTTTCGGTCATTTAGTCCGTAGAAATTCTAGCCGAAAAATTGGTTTTGAAAATACCCGTTCCGGTCAAGATGGTTAATCGACTCGTCATAATCTTCTATTTCCTATTGCGTTACTAGGCTTTAGCGTCTACTATGCTTGCCAACAGCAAAACGAACAACCTATAAGGTTTGTGGGTTTCGCTGCTACACACACCGTAAAACCACACGGTATCCATTCATTTGAACACTTTGGAGGTTCACCATGAGCAATGTTTACACGTCCATCGATCAGCTTATCGGCCACACTCCGCTTCTGGAGCTCACTCACTTTGAGGCCGATGAGGACCTCAAGGCCCGCGTGCTCGTCAAGCTGGAATACTTCAACCCCGCCGGATCCGTTAAAGACCGCGTCGCCAAAAACATGATCGACGAGGCCGAGAAGGCCGGCAAGCTCGTGCGCGGCGGCGACTACACCATCATCGAGCCCACGAGCGGCAACACCGGCGTCGGCATCGCCTCGGTGGCGGCTGCCCGCGGCTACAAGGTAATCATCACCATGCCCGAGACCATGTCCGTCGAGCGCCGCAAGCTTATGCAGGCATACGGCGCACAGCTCGTGCTCACCGACGGCTCCAAGGGCATGAAGGGCGCCATCGCCAAGGCCGAGGAGCTGCAGAAGGAGACGCCCAACAGCATCATCGCCGGCCAGTTTGTGAACCCCGCCAACCCCGCCATCCACAAGGCCACGACCGGCCCCGAGATCTGGGATGACACCGACGGCAAGGTCGACATCTTCGTCGCCTGTCTCTTATACACATCTCCGAGCCCACG
>URHU01000087.1:0-8045 GCA_900547715.1 uncultured Collinsella sp.
ATCTACATCTTCTCGGCCAACGTGCTGATCGAGGCGCTCGAGGAGGACGCTCTGGACCAGCGCTCGAGCCACGACTTTGGCAAGGACATCATTCCCAAGCTGCTCGGCGAGGGCAAGCGCCTGTACAGCTACGAGTTCCACGGCTTTTGGAAGGACGTCGGCACCATCGCCAGCTTCCACGAGACCTCGATGGACCTGCTGGGCAACAACCCCGAGTTCGATCTGTTTGACAAGCACTTCCCCATCATGTCCAACATCACCACGCGTCCGCCGCACTACATTGGACCGGACGGCCGTCTGGACGACTGCCTGGTCTCCAACGGCTGCAAGATCTACGGTACCGCTCGCCACTCGATCCTTTCGACCGATGTCATCATCGAGGAGCGCGCCGTGGTCGAGGACTCCGTGCTGCTGCCGGGTGCGCACGTTAAGAGCGGCGCGCACATCTGCCGCGCTATTTTGGGCGAGAACTCCACGGTCGAAGAGGGCGTGAAGCTCGGCTCTGTCGATACCACCAAGGATACGGCCGTCGTTGGAAATGACGTCGTTATCGGGAAGGGGGAATGATCCGATGATCAATCGCAAGGCCATCGGTTATATCACCGCTAACTACTCTTCGACCTACGGCAGCGTGCTGCTCAAGGACCGCCCCATCGCGTCCGTTCCGTTTTTGGGCCGCTACCGCCTGATCGACTTTCCGTTGTCCAACATGATGAATGCCGGCATTAAAACTGTCGGTGTCGTTATGCCGGGCAACTACCGTTCCCTGATCGACCACGTGGGCTCGGGCAAGGACTGGGGCCTGGACCGCAAGAAGGGCGGCCTGTTCATGGTGCCCGGCAACGCGTATGGCACCACCAAGGGCGGCATGCGCTTCCTGCTGCGCGACATCATCTCCAACAAGACGCTGTTCCAGCGTTCGGACAAGCCCTACGTTGTGATGATGGGCACCAACATCATCTTTAACATGGACCTCAACACCATCATCGACGCGCACGAGAACTCCGGTGCCCAGATGACCGTGGTGTATTGCAAGGCCACGCGTAACGTCGACGACGAGACCAAGCTGCAAATCAACGAGAACGGCCGCCTGACGGGCGTGAGCGCCGGCGTCGTGTACGGCGATAACGCCTCTATGGACTGCTGCATCGTCAACCGCGAGACGCTGCTCGAGATCATCGACCATTACCAAGCCGCCGACTATCTGGACCTGCTCGAGGCACTCCAGGGCGACTTTGGCAACATCGACGTGTGCAGCTACGAGTACAAGGGCGAGGTCGTGGGCGTGTTTAGCGAGAAGTCGCTGTATCGCCGCAGCATGGACCTGCTCGACCAGACCGTGGCCGACCATCTCTTTGACTCCGAGCGTCCGATCCTGACCAAGGCTCACGACGTGCCGCCTTCGCGCTATGCGACCGGCAGCCACGCGTGCAACTCGATCATCTCGGCCGGCTGCATCATCAAGGGCACCGTGCGCAACTCGATCCTGTCGCGCGGCGTCGTGGTCGAGGAAGGCGCTTCGGTGACCAACTCGATCATCAACCAGAGTTGCATCATCAAGAGCGGCGCCCGTGTTGAGAATGCCATCCTGGACAAGAACAACGTGGTTCCCACCAACACCGAGCTTCGCGGCACGCCCGAGAACATCCTGGTGCTGGGTAAGGCTCCGTTAACTTCCGATACCACCATCGTACGTTAACGTTGGCACTGCAACATCGCTCGTAACATGTAGAATAGCCGCCCGGTTAGCGCCAGGCGGCTATTCTCGAATTGCAACAGGGAGACAATATGGCTGATTCCAGCAAAAAGATGCAGATCGTGTTTGCCTCGGCCGAGTGCGCACCGTTTGTTAAGACCGGTGGCCTGGGCGACGTGGCGGGCTCGCTGCCTGCGGCACTTGTGCGCGCCGGCGCCGAGGTTATCGTGATGGTGCCCAAGTACGCCACCATCAAGGACGAGTACAAGGCGCAGATGGAGCACTTCTCCGATTTTTACGTGAGCCTGGGCTGGCGCAACGAGTACTGTGGGCTCGAGAAGCTCGAGCACGACGGCGTCACGTATATGTTCATCGACAACGAGCGCTACTTTGCGCGCGACTATCCGTACGGCTTCTTTGACGACGGCGAGCGTTTTGCGTTCTTCTCCAAGGCCATCACTGAGAGTCTGCAGCACCTGCCGGCCGGTTTTGAGTGCGACATCCTGCACTGCAATGACTGGCAGACGGCACTGGCGCCTGTGTTCTTGCGCGAGTTCTACCAGGGCCTGCCGCTGTACGACCGCGTCAAGACCGTGTTCTCGATCCACAACGTGGCGTTCCAGGGCCAGTTTAGCGACACCGTGATGGAGGATATCCTGGGTGTGGCGCACATTCCGGCGGCAGCCTCGCAGCTGCGTTGCGACGCCTGCAGCATCAACTACATGCTGGGCGCGCTGCGCTATGCCGACGCCATCACCACGGTGAGCCCCACCTATGCCAACGAGATCCAGACGCCCGAGTTTGGCGAGGGCCTGGACGGCGTACTGCGCGAGCGCTCCTATGCGCTGCAGGGCATTTTGAACGGCATTGACGTGGCAGGCTTTGACCCGGCGACCGACAAGCGCATTGCCGCAAACTACACGGTTGATGACCGCTCCGGCAAGGCTGTGTGCAAGGCCAAGCTGCAGGAAGAGCTGGGGCTCGAGGTTCGCGACGACCGTCCGCTTATGGTGATGGTCACGCGCCTGACGCGCCAGAAGGGCATGGACCTGGTCATGTACGCACTCGACCGCATCCTGTCCGGCGGCGTGCAGGTGGCGGTGCTGGGCACCGGCGACCGCGACTACGAGGACGGTCTGCGCTACTTCCAGGACAAGTACCCCGGCACCATGGCCGCGCGCATCGAGTTCGATCCGGCGCTGTCGCAGCGCATGTACGCTGCCGCCGATATGTTCCTGATGCCTTCGAAGTTTGAGCCCTGCGGCCTGTCGCAGATCATCGCCATGCGCTACGGCACACTGCCTATCGTGCGCGAGACCGGTGGCCTGAAGGACACCGTGATCCCGTATAACGAGTTTACCGGCGAGGGCACGGGCTTCTCGTTTACCAACTTTAACGGCGACGAGATGGGCGACGCGGTGTTCCGCGCAGCACGCCTGTTCTGGGATAACCGTGAGGCATGGAACCAGCTAGTCACGCAGGCCATGAGCCAGGACTTTAGCTGGACGCGCTCGGCCGACAAGTATCTGGACCTGTACTTCTTTATGCATCCGGAGATTGAGAGGCCGGCGGCGGTTGTCGACGAGCCAGAGGCTGTTGCTGAGCCGGTGGCCGCTGAGGAACCCAAGGCCGAGGAGAAGCCGGATGAAGCTGAGCCCGCAAAGGCCGAGCCTGAGGTGAAGGCTGAGGTTGCTCCTGAGCCCGAGCCTGCTGCGAAGCCTGCGGCAAAGAAGACCACGACTCGCAAGACGACAGCCAAGAAGGCTACTGCGACCAAGGCGGCGGCAACCAAAACCACCGCTACCAAGGCAACGACCACGCGCAAGCGCACGACCGCCGCTGCCAAGAAGGCCGCCGAAGCCGAGGCTGCTCCCGAGGTAAAGGCCGAGGTCGCTAAGGCCAAGCCGGCCACCAAGGCTCCGGCAAAGACTGCTGCCAAGAAGACAACGGCAGCCAAGAAGACCACGGCAACGAAGTTGACGACCACGAAGGCCGCCACGACCAAGTCAGCCGCAAAGCCGGCAGCCAAGGTCGAGGAGACGCCTGCAGAGTCTAAGGCGGAGGTAACCGTCGAGACCAAGCCCGCCGCCAAGACCACCACGCGAAAGCGCACGACGACGGCCAAGAAGACCACGGCAAAGACCACGACTCCCAAGGCAGAGACTAAGCCAGCTGCTGCCAAAGAGGAGCCCAAGGCCGAGGTAAAGATTAAGCCGGCGCCGAAGGCCGCTGAGGTCAAGGCCGCACCGAAGGCAGAGACTAAGCCCGAGCCCGCCAAGGAGAGCCCGGTCTCCCCCGCCGCTCCGGCAGAGAAAAAGGCTCCGTCCAAGAAGACGTCCGTCCGCAAGGCCACGGCCACCCGCAAGCGCCGCTAGCCCACAGACGATCCAAAACCTAATCAAACCCTATGTAAGGGGCGCTCCAACCGGGCGCCCCTTCTCTGTTGATAGTTGGTAAAACGATTTTCTAGGACAACCGTTCGCCGATGGTAAACGGATGTTGTTTATACAGCCTGTGTGCAACATATATACTTATATCCTGTGCGTAAAGCCCATGGCCCGCAGGCCGTGATTCTATTGAACTGGACCGAATTATGAGATTGATTCACAACAGCCGTCTGCCGCAGTTTCGCACTCCGTTTGGCGCTGTGACCACTGGAACTTCCGTTTCGCTCTCGGTGATTTTGGAGGATGCCGACCCCAACCAGGCAACGCTTACGCTGCGCACCTGGGTCGATGAGATCGGTGAATCTCTGTATCCCATGACGCACGAGGGCGACGGCATATTTACCGTAGAGCTTGAGTGCGCCGAGCCCTGTCTTATCTGGTACAGCTTTATCTGCAACATCGAGGGCCAGCCCGAGGTCCGTCTGGGCGCACCGCAGGGTCGCACCGGTGGCGAGGGCGTAACTTACAACTACGCCGAGGTCCCGTCCTTCCAGATCACCGTCTACAAGCACCGCAAAGTTCGTCCCGAGTGGTACGAGCGTGGCATGGTCTACCAGATCTTCCCCGACCGCTATGCCCGCGATGAAAACTGGCGCGAGCGCACGCTTGCCGAAGTTGAAAAACCACGCAAAGGAATCCAGCGCCGCATGGTCGAGGACTGGAACGAACCGCCCGAGTACGAGCGTGCCGAAGACGGCTCCATCAAGACCTGGGATTTTTACGGCGGCTCGCTCAAGGGTATCCAAAATGACCTGCCCCGCATTGCCGAGCTGGGCTTTACGGCCATCTACCTCAACCCCATCTTTGAGGCCGCGAGCAACCACCGCTACGACACGGCCGACTACACCAAGATCGACCCGATTCTGGGCACCGAGCAGGACTTTACCGAGCTGTGCGAGGCGGCCGAGAAGCTTGGCATTTCCATCATTCTAGACGGTGTGTTCAACCATACGGGCGACGACTCGATCTACTTTAACCGCTACGGCAATTATCCCGGCGTCGGTGCTTGGCAGAGCGAGGACTCGCCGTGGCGCGATGCATTTTACTTCCATGAGGACGGTTCGTATGACTGCTGGTGGGGCGTGGGCAACATGCCCGCCATCAATGAGAGCTCCGAACTGGTGCGCGAGCGGCTCCTGGGCAAGGACGGCGTGATCCGTAAATGGCTGCGCGCCGGTGCCCATGGCTGGCGACTCGATGTGGCCGACGAGCTTTCCGACGACTTCCTGGCCGAAATCAAAAAGGCCGTGCTCGCCGAGAAGCCCGACGCACTGCTGCTCGGCGAAGTCTGGGAGGACGCTTCCAACAAGATCAGCTATGGCCACCTGCGTCGCTATCTGCAGGGCTCGGAGCTCGACTCCGCCATGGACTACCCCTTCCGCGACATGGTCATCGGCTTTTTGATGGGCTACAAGAACGCTTACCAGGCAGCCGAGGATATCGAAACCCTGCGCGAGAACTACCCGCGCGAGGCACTGGCCTGCGCGCTCAATCTGCTTTCGAGCCACGACCGTCCGCGCATCATCTCGGTGCTCGGCGGTGGCCCCGACGAGTCGCAGCTGCCCGAGAGCGAGCGCAGCAAATGGCGCCTGGACGAGAACTCGATGGGTCTGGCCAAGAGCCGTTTTTGGCTGGCGACGCTCATGCAGATGACCTTCCCGGGCGTACCCTCAATCTATTACGGCGATGAATACGGCTTGGAGGGCCTCACCGATCCGGGCAACCGCCGTACCCTGCCGACCAAGGACCAACTCCACGACTTCGACACACTGGCCATCGTTAAGAACGCGTCTGCCGTGCGCCGTGCGCTGCCCTTTATGGTCGATGGCGAGATCAAGGCCTTTGCGCTCAACGACGAAGTCTTGGCTTACACCCGCACGGGCAAAGACGGCGAGGCCGCGACGGTTATCATCAACCGCAGTCTGCGCAATTCGCACCGCGTGACGATTCCGGCGCTCGGCGAATGCGCGAGCGACGTGATCAGCGGTCACGAGTGCGAGATCCACAACGGTACCGTCACGCTCGACCTGTACCCGCTGGGCTCTTCGATCATCTATCACCATGCCGAGAAGCGCCTGCAGGAGCCGCTCGATCATGGCGCGGGCGTTGTGTGCCACATCACCTCGGTGCCGACCGATGACGGCAAGCCCGGCACAATCGGTGCGCCCACGCGTCGCTTTATCGACCATCTGGCCGCTATGGGCATGCGCTACTGGCAAGTCCTGCCCGTCAACCCCACGGACTTCTTCCGCTCCCCCTACGCCGGCCCCTCGGCCTTTGCAGGCAATATTGATCTGCTACCCGAGAGTCACGAGGAGCTGGCCGCCGACTTTGCTGCATGGAAGGCTCACGGCGGCGAGGATGCCGACCCGCTGTACACGGCGTTTAAACATCGCAACGCCGACTGGCTCGAGAAGTACTGCGTCTACATGGCCGTTAAGAAGTACTTTGAGGGCGAGTCGCGCCACGATTGGCCGGCAGATGTCGCGCGCTACAACGAGTATCTGATCGATGACAAGCGCTTCCACGACGAGGCCGAGCTGCAGGCGTACATGCAGTATCGCTTTGACCTTGCCTGGTGCGAGCTCATGAACTATGCGCACAAGAAGGGCATTGAGGTCATCGGCGATATCCCGATGTATGTCTCGGACGATTCGGCCGACGCGTGGAGCGAGCCCGAGAACTTCTGGCTGTCCGATACCGGCAAGGCGATTGAGATTTCGGGCGCGCCGCCCGACAACTTTGCGCCCGAGGGCCAGGTGTGGGGCAACCCCACCTTCCGATGGGATCGCATGAAGGAGAACGGCTATCGCTGGTGGCTCGACCGCCTGCGCCGTGCGTTTTCGCTCTACGACCGCGTGCGCCTGGACCACTTCCTGGGCTTCCACAGCTACTTTAGCATTCCCGCCGGTAAGGCCTGTGCCGACGGCCGCTGGCTGGCAGGCCCGGGCAAGGACCTGTTCCAGACCGCCTATGAAGAGCTGGGTCCGCTCAACTTTATCGCCGAGGACCTGGGTTACCTGACGCCCGGCGTTCGCGCCATGGCTTCGACCTGCGGCTTCCCCGGCATGGACGTGCTGGAGTTTAGCGACTACGACGTTCGTTGCGGAATTCACCCCACACCGGGAAAGATCCTGTACACCTCGACGCACGACACCTCGACACTTGCCGGCTGGTGCACGCGCTCCTTTGCAGGCGGCGATGAGCCGAGCGGCATTACATTGGCAAGCGAGCTCATGGGCAATGCCCTGGCAAGCGGTGCACCGCTCGTGATGATGCCGCTGCAGGACGTGCTGGGACTGGGCGACGATGCACGTATGAACGTGCCGGGTGTAGCCACAGGCAACTGGACATGGCAGGCTGACGAGGCCGACGTTGCTGCAGCCGAGGAGAAAACTGCGAAGCTCCTGCGCAACACTCATAGATTCTGGGGCGAAGCGTGATAAAACCCCCGATATAGGGTACAGTTACAGCTGTTTGAATTTTTGCGGGCAGAGCGATCTGCCCGCTTTGTGCTGAAAAGGAAGTATTATGGCGCGCTACGATTACAAGTGCACGAGCTGCGGCAACGTGTTTGAGGTTGAGCACCCCATGTCCGAGACGCCCGAGGTCGTATGCCCTAGCTGCGGTGCCCCGGCATCCAAGACGTTCTCGGCCAGCGGCATTAAGTTCGAAGGCAGCGGTTTCTACAACACCGACCAGCGAAGCGGTGGTTCCAGCACCAACGCCACCAGCGGCTGCTGCGCCAACTGCCCGCATAACCACTAGCGGCAAGCGATCCAGACACCCAGGTTTCCTGATGAGTTGCGGTGAAATAGTTCCTGAATCAGCCCATCCAAAGGCCAAAGGGGGTGCGGACGATTTCTTGGACCGCGCCTAGGCGTATCCAAGCTTCCTGCGGT
>URHU01000088.1:0-8013 GCA_900547715.1 uncultured Collinsella sp.
CGGAGAGCTCCCTCTGCGGGGCGAAGCCGAGGTAGCCGCTCTCGTAGGCGGCGAGCGACGGGCCGGGGAAGCCCGACATCCACTCCGCGACCTCGCCCCAGGGGTTGCCGCGGAACCTCCTCGTCACGGCCTCGCCCGTCTCCGCGTCGAGGGCGCAGACGGTGGTCGACCTGAGGTGTACGTCCATCCCGAACGCGGTAGAATACTTTGGCATGGGAGCCTCCCAACCTCGTTGCGGCGCGGCTGCGCCTATGGCACTTCAACATCATTGTCGCAGCCCCGACCCGCGGTCACGAGCGGGGGCTCCTATCTTTTTAGTGCCCTCGGATTGGGTCATAGTGTCTGTCGACGGTCTAATTGCGTATATCGATGAGTACTACGGGTTCAAGAGCCAGATTATCGACCACAAGGCGTGGCGGACGGGAAATTCGGATACATCGGCGGAATTCTCATCATATCTGTCGAACTATCAAGAATATCGGCGTCATGTTGATGGCTAAAAGACAGCTTGAAAGGGGAGACAGTGAAGTGTCCCAAATGTAACGCAGAGATAGAAGAGGGGACAGTTTACTGCCCCTTTTGTGCTGCGAAAGTATCTTCTGACGTGGGTCGGTCGACCACAGAGAATGAGCGGATGCCATTCGATGTCAAGGATAATGCGAAGGGGAAGGCGGCGGAGGATTCTGGCAACGAACTAGGTAAAAGAGTAATTGGGTTAATTGGCGGATTCGATTCAAATAAAATCGTGATAATTGGCCTGGTGGCCGTCATCATTGTTGGCGGCTTTTATGTTTGGAATCGATTCGGGAGTGGGCACTCATCACCAGAAATCACTCAAACCTATCAGCATACGATGTATAAATCGGATGCCGATGAGTTTGAGTCGGAAAACTCAGATGAAAAGGACGAGGCCGACGATGAGGACGCAACTGAATTAATAGTGGTATCAAATAACTCCGCCGGGTTTCCAGAGATGGTGGTGAATGTCAAGGTGACCGGCTCTTCGACAGAGGCGTTGTCGAAGCCGGAGAATTGGTCCCTGAAAGAAGCGGGTACGAACGGTGAGCAGGCTTCGATTAACCCCCGGAGTGTTGTAGTTGGTTCGGACGGAGTTTGCAAGCTCGCATATCGGTCGACGCTCGGTAGCGATTCGGGTGATAGCCGTACGGTTGTCGTGTCATATATTGATGATCAATCACATAAGGTTATGGATAGCTTTTCCTATTACTGTGATGCGAAGAGTTCGACGGTAGACGGTTACTTACTTTCTGAAAGCGACTCACGGCGTTATACCGAGGCGGAGATTGAAGAAATGGGTATGAGCACATGGGAGCTTTGCTTGGCAAGAAATGAAATATATGCACGCCATGGTCGCAAGTTCAAGAATGAGAAGATTCAAGAGTATTTCGACAATAAGGATTGGTATGAAGGCATATACTCACCTGAGGAATTTGATGCGATGGCATCACCGCTTAATGATATCGAGAGGGCAAATGCCGAAACGATCCAGTCTTACGAACGTGCTATCGGATCTGAGTTTTTAAATCCATAACAAAACTTGTGGCAAAGACTAGGCAAATGAAGAAAACGGGTGCGAGTCCGTCTGACTCGCACCCGTTCACTGGGGGCTGTTTGTGACTACCATACTATCCGTGGTTGCACTCGGTGCATCTAGAAGTCCGGCGAGCGGTGCAAAAGCGCTCATAGACGGCGGGTAAGTAACAAGCGTATTACAGATGCTTCTCCAGCAGCGCCTGCAGCCTCGCCTTGGGCAGAGCGCCAACCGAGCGGTCAATCTCCTCGCCGTTCTTAAACACAACCAGCGTGGGGATGCTCATGACGCCATACTTCATGGCCAGGTCCTGGTTGTCGTCGACGTTGCATTTGGCAACGGCAAGCTTGCCCGCCAGCTCATCGGCAACCTCGTCAACGATGGGCGAGAGGGATCGACAGGGCCCGCACCACGGTGCCCAAAAATCGACCAGCACGGGCAGGCTGTCGTTAACGATGGAATCGAAGTTCTCGGGGGTAATCTGATTAATGTCAGCCATGGTGACCTCCATAATGCGACGCGGCTTGGCCGCGTAAAACTCAGTACGACCGTGCTTATACCCAGCCGCCCGCAAAGCAACCACTCGCGGGCGGCTCTTTTATATAATGGTGGGCACGCAAACGATTGGAGAGCGCATGCCCACGTCACAAAGCCAGAAAAAAGAAGCCATCGCCCAGGCGACCGAGCAGGAGCTCACATCGCTTGCGGTCCGTGGCGTGCGTATCGCGGGCAACGCGTGCTCGCCGATCGTGCTGGTCAAAGGCGATTTGGACGAGGCCGAGCGTTCGGGTGGCGAGCTTGCCGCCGGCCCGGATGGCGCGGCGTTGCGCAAGGCGCTTGGGGCCATCGGCTACGCGCCCGAGGATTTTTGCGTACTGGCAAGCGTCGCCGGCGTGGGTGACGGAGCGGTCACAGTGGGCGAGACTCTGCCGTGCGAGCTGTTCCGCGAGGCGCTTGAGGCCTTGGACCCCGAGGCGGTCCTGCTGCTGGACGATCGCGCGGCCGATACCATGCGCGAGACCTACGCCGATATGCTCGTGGCGATCGATGACTTCGATACCGCCATGCTCAAGCCCGGCTTGGTCGCCCATGTGCAGGGTCGCCGCGTGCTCGCGCTCGACGGTTTTGAGGCGGCGCTCACTGACAAAGCCGCCAAGCAGCGCATGTGGGCATACATCAAGCAGCTGACCCCGGCGGCTGCACCGCTGTAGCGGATTGGCGCCGGCGAGCGATTGCCTGGCGGGCAAGGCGCGCCGCGAGATCGGCACCGCACTTCTACATCACAGCGCGCAGCTCAAACCGATCGCCGTTAATGCGGAACTGACAGTTGCCGTTCATGCGCTCCACGGCAAGTTTGATGCTCCTGGTGCCAAAGCCGTGGCCCGCATGCCGGGTCACGGGCATGCCGTCGACCATGCGCGGCGCGCGGTCAAACGTATTGGAAACTAACAGCAGCAGCTGGCCGTCCTCTAATCGCAGGTCAAGGTCGACGAATCGCTTTCCCTGGGGCGCGGCGCTCGCGGCGGTGATAGCGTTTTCCAAGGCATTTGAGAGCACGCTAAACAGGTCGGCGTCACCTACGTGGATGGTTTCGGGTACGGCGGCGCGCAGGTTGGCGGTAATGCCGTTTCTATTGATATCCGAGTTAAATGACGAAAGCGCGATGTATACGGTCTCGTTGGCGCAGAAGCGGCGTACGGCGGTGCGGTCGCCGGCTTCGCAGAGTTCGTCGATGCGTTTGAGCGCCTCGTCGGTGTGCCCCTCCTCAATTAAAGCGGCCAGGCCGCGTAGGAAGTGGCGCATGTCGTGGCGAAGAATCGACAGCTCGCGCCCAGATTGACGCCAGGCCTCGAGCTCTTTGATGGCGGCGTTGTCGCGGGTTTCGAGCATCCAGCGCTCTCGCTCGGCGGTTTCCTTTTCTTCGTATTCACGCAGGTAGACGGCGAGGAACATAAGGTAGAACGCGCAGAGTGCAAAGGCCAAAAACTCAACCGTCACCACCGAGCCCGAGTGGAACAGCGTGGTGTAGACGTTGGTGGCATAGTCAAAGACGTAATAGACGAGCGGCAGGATTAAAAGGATGCCCAGCTCGGTGGTGCTTTTAATCGCCAAGCGCGGACCGATGTCGCCGGCCCAATGCAGCAGGACGGCAAAGACGGCGAGCGTGGTCGCGATGCGCGCCAGATAGTATGCGATCTGAGAATCGGTTGCGGCAAATGCGGCGATGCCCATCCAATTGCTGAACTGGCAGCTCAGATAGGCACTCGTAATGCCGAGCACGGCAAGCAGCGGGCTCAGGCGGTAGCGCGCGCACAAATAGATGATGAGCGGCAGATGCACGACGAGCGGATATACCTGGCGGGCGAAAAGCTCTCCGCCGACGGCATTGGCGAGGCCAAATGCGCATCCGGTTACGGCACCGACCAGCACCAGTTCAAGCGCATGACGCCGGTTGATCTCGATACCGCACAGCGCCGCCGAGGCAAAGACGCCAAAGAGCAACGTCGTGGCGTGGTGGATTGCCCAAAGGATCATTTCGACCGAGGAGACCATCAGTGTCTTCCACCCTCAAAGCGCACCGCAAAGTAGGCGTCTTGGAATCCCTGCTTGCAGCTGCGCGAAAGCGGGATGCACGCGCCCGAGCGCATGACGATGTCCGTGCGGTCAAAGTGATCGATATTGCGCAGGTTGACCTGGTAGCTGCGGTGGCATTTAAAGAAGACCGCGTTTTGCTCCAAGCGGTCCTCGACGCTGCGGAACGACTCGAGTGCCTCGATATCGCGTCCGTCGCGCAGGTGGAAGACCACGTGCTTGTTGCGCGCCTCGGCATATTCGATGTCGGACAGGCGCAGGGCGTGGTAGCCAAAGGAAGTTTTGATCACGAGCTCGTCGGTTGCCGCCGGGCGCATGCTCGAAAGCTCGTCGAGTAACTGCGCCAGGCGTTCGTAAGTCACGGGCTTGAGCAGATAGTCGAAGGCACGGACCTCGTAGGACTCCAGTGCGAACTCGGGCGACGAGGTGAGGAACACCAGGCGCACGGCGGTATCGGCCTGGCGCAGTTCGCGTGCGGTGTCCATGCCGTTGACGAGCGGCATGATCATGTCGAGCAGAATGATGTCGGCGCGCGATGCGGCATGGCGGGCCAGTAGGTCCTCGCCGCGCGTGACGAGCGCAACATCGACCGCCGTGCCCGTCTCGGTCGACCAAC
This sequence comes from uncultured Collinsella sp., assembly GCA_900547715.1. Classification (GTDB taxonomy): domain Bacteria; phylum Actinomycetota; class Coriobacteriia; order Coriobacteriales; family Coriobacteriaceae; genus Collinsella. Next base: position 4,761 of record URHU01000088.1, read on the forward strand.
GATCGATCATTCGGTGCAGTCTATCTAGAAAAGCGACGTCATCGTCGCAGGCAATAATCTTGAGCATTCGGCCCCCTTAAGTAGTTCGATTTTGCCACATCGGGCACGCGCCGCTTGCGGAGGTGCGGACCGTTTGCGCCCCACGGCGTGCAACTCGCGCCAAGCGGTATTGCGGTGGCGAAAGATGCCTCCTGCGCCATCGAGAGCTCAGCTATCCTCAGCTTGCCAGTTCGAAAATGGACTTGCTACATGATTGAATCTTTATTTCAACTTTACACCTAGGTTTACAGCTGTCTTGTCAGCTGTAAACCTAGGTGTCATACTAAAGCCCCAAGATTCGCCAAAAGAGAGGGGCCTTGATGGCACAGAGCGCGAACATGGATGCGTCGGAGCTTGCACGCGATATCGCGGCCGGCCTAGCATCGGCAACGACGGCAACGGAGCGCGCGGCACTGGTGCCCGCAGAGCTCGTCGAGGCCATTCAGCAACTAAAAACCCAACGTGACGCGGTGATCCTAGCGCACTATTACGTGGCGCCCGAGGTGCAGGCCGTGGCTGATTACGTCGGCGACAGCTTCTACCTGGCCAAGCTCGCCAAGAGCCTGCCGCAGCAGACCATCGTGCTGTGCGGCGTGGAGTTTATGGGCGAGAGCGCCAAGCTGCTCAACCCCACCAAGACCGTGCTGCTGCCCGAGCCGGGCGCGGACTGCCCCATGGCTCACATGGTCAAGCGCGAGACGGTCGACGCCGCCCGCGCCGAGTACGGTGACGACCTGGCTGTCGTCTGCTACGTCAACTCCACGGTCGAGATCAAGAGCTGGAGCGACGTGTGCGTCACCAGCTCCAACGCCGTTAAGATCGTGTCCGAGCTGCCGCAGCAGCATATCCTGTTCATTCCCGACCAAAACCTGGGCCGCTTCGTAGCCGAGCAGGTGCCGCAAAAGCACGTCATCCTCAACAACGGCTACTGCCCGCGCCATCACATTATCACCGTCGAGCAGATCGTCGACGCGCAGGAGGCACACCCCGACGCGCTCGTGCTGGCGCATCCTGAGTGCAAGGCCGACGTCCTGGCCGAGGCCGACTACATCGGCTCCACCGCCGGCATCATCAAGTATGCCGAGGAGTCCGACGCGAGCGAGTTCATCATCGTGACGGTCCGCGGCGTGCTCTACGAGCTCGAGCGCCGCTGCCAGGGCACCGGCAAGAAGTTCTACTTCCCCGCGGTACAGCCCACCTGCGTCAACATGGATCTCATCACGCTCGAAAAGCTCGTGCGCTGCCTGGAGACGGGCGAGGGCGAGGTGCAGATCGGCGTCTCGGACGAGGCTGCCGACCAGGCAAAACTTACGCTCGACCGTATGCTCGAGTACGCAGCGCGCTAGAACAATGTGGCATGAGGGACGGTTCCTTATGTCACATTACAAAGGAGAGGATTCCTGTGGAAACCAAACAATACCCCGACATGGAGTGCGACGTCGTCATCGCCGGTTGCGGCGTGGCGGGCCTGTACGCGGCTCTCAATCTGCCGACGAACACGCGCGTGATCATGCTCTCCAAGGGCGCGGTCGACGAGTGCGATTCGATGCTCGCACAGGGCGGCATCTGCGTACTGCCCGAAGGCTCAGACTACGATGCCTTCTTTGAGGACACCATGCACGCCGGTCATTACGAGAACCGCTGCGAGAGCGTCGACATCATGATCCGCTCGAGCCGCTCGGTCATCAACGACCTGCTAGCGATGGGCGTGGATTTTGAGCGCAAGGCCGACGGCAGCCTCAACTTTACCCGCGAGGGTGCGCACAGCCGTCCGCGCATTGCCTTCCATGCCGATATCACCGGCAAGGAGATTACGACCAAGCTGCTTCAGGCTGTCCGCAAGCTGGACAACGTGCAGATTTTGGAGCACGTGGCCATGACCGACATCCTAACGGGCGAGCGTGACGGCGCCACGGTGTGCACCGGCGTCGTCGCCGTTCCCGTGGACGAGAACAGCTCGGTTCGTCCTGCCGACGAGCTGGCAAATACCGCCGAGGGCGTGCATGCCGGCGAGCCGTTTAAGATCCATGCCCGCCACACGCTGTGGGCGACGGGCGGTATCGGCGGCGTATACGACCATTCGACCAACTACCCGCAGCTCACGGGCGATGCCTGCTACATTGCTCAGGAGCATGGCATTAAGATGGAGCATCTGGACTACGTGCAGATTCACCCCACGGGACTGTTCTCGCCGCAGCCGGGCCGCACCTTCCTGATCAGCGAGAGCTGCCGCGGCGAGGGCGCGATTTTGCTCAACGCCGCCGGTGAGCGCTTTACCGACGAGCTTCAGCCGCGCGACGTGGTCGCCGCCGCTATTCGCGAGCAGATGAAGCAGGACGGCACCGAGCACGAGTGGCTGAGCTTTGCCCCCGTCGAGCGCGATGTGGTGACCGGGCACTTTGCCAATATCCGCGCGCGCTGCCTGGAGGACGGCCGCGACATCTTGGACGAGCCCATCCCCGTTACGCCCACGCAGCACTACTTTATGGGCGGCGTATGGGTCGACAAGGACGGCCGCACCTCGATGCCCGAGCTCTACGCAGCCGGTGAGACGGCCTGCAACGGCGTGCACGGCAAGAATCGCCTTGCATCAAACAGCCTGCTCGAGGCGCTGGTCTGGGGTCGTCGCGCCGCGTGGTACATGCGCACCGGCGAGTCGCTCGCAGTGGAGCAGGCGGGCGATCCCGCGCTCGATGGCCGTCATCGCGCCCTGGGCGCCGACACCCTGGCAATCGATGATTTGGCCTGTGCCGCCGGCACGCAGGCCGTGGAGGAGTAGACCATGAATCCCATTACCATGAAGCTCGTCGTCGATGATCTGATTCTGCAGGCTCTGCGCGAGGACATCACGTTCGAGGACGTGAGCACGGCGAGCGTGTGTCCCACGGCGCGCCCCGCCACGGTGGAGCTTATCGCCAAGGCCGACGGCATCATCGCCGGCTTGGATGTGTTTGCCCGCACCTTTGAGTTGCTGGATCCGCAGAGCTCGGTGCTGCTCGACGTTGCCGATGGCGACGAGGTGCACGCCGGCGACCATGTGGGTCAGGTGCGCGGCGACGCGCGCGTGCTGCTTTCGGGCGAGCGTGTGGCGCTCAACTACCTGCAGCGCATGAGCGGCATCGCTACCTATACGCACCAGATGGCTGCAGCGCTCGAGGGCACCAAGACCTGTCTCTTATACACATCTCCGAGCCCACGAGACAGGCAGAAATCT
>URHU01000089.1:0-7997 GCA_900547715.1 uncultured Collinsella sp.
TGTGCAATCGCAAGAAGATGACGGGGCGGAATGTCAATCCTGGTCTAACAGAGCCAAATCGAATCGTCGCTTTCTGTGGCAAGGTATTCAATCCAGGCATTGCGCTCCTCGGAGCGGCGATTGGGGTCCCCATATGCTTTGAGCAATCCATAGGCGGCGGTGCCGTCTTTTGATCGTACGGCGACCGGCTGAAAGGGGAGCTTGCGCATCAAAATGCTTTGCGCGACAAAAAGACGGACGGCCTCGGCGAGCGATGTGCCCATGGCGTCGTAGAGACGCTCGGCATGCTGCTTGTCTTCCTCGCGAATGCGCACCTGCAGGATGGCTCGTTTTTGTGTCGATGACATCACTGGCCCCCTTAATGAGCGTGCAATATGAATGGTCAAATACAGCATTAGCTGATAATAACCAATCTTATAACCACTACTTTATTGCACTCAAGTTAATGAGCGCGAAATATATATCAAACGTATTACATCCTTTATAAACGAGCGTGAAATCTCCCCAGGATGTACGCATGTATTACACTCACCTTTATAGCTTCTAGAGAATAATTCCAACCTGCCAAAACCCCTGCAATACACCCGTATTGCAGGGCCTATGCTCAAGTTTGTCACCTGCAACTGCGTATATTTAGCCTGTATACCGTTGGAGAAATTCTATCGAGTGCCTGTTTCGCCGCATGCATTCGATACGCCGATGCCAGGCCACGGGCGGCTTGGGACAACGTCGACAGGATCTCTCCGGCATGGGATTCAGGAGGGAGTGAACAACATGGGCAATAAACGAGTCGTGGCTGATTCTTCACGCTGCATTGGGTGCCAAACCTGTATGGCGGCGTGCATCGAGGCACACGATATTCCCGGCAACATCGCCGCACCGCGCCTGCGCGTGACGCGTACGTACGAGATCTCCGCACCGGTGGCGTGCCACCACTGCGAGGACGCTCCGTGCGCCAAGGCCTGCCCCACGGGTGCCTTGTTCTTTGATCCAAAGAACCATCGTATCGGCGTCAACGAGGACAACTGCATCGGCTGCAAGAGCTGCGTCATGGCCTGCCCCTTTGGCGCCGTGAGCGTGGCGACCACGCAGGTCCCCGTCTTGATGGGCGACGTTCGCGTGGGTTCGCAGACTAAGAGCTTCGTGCTCAAGTGCGACCTGTGCGTGGACCGTCCCGGCGGTCCGGCGTGTGCCGAGGCGTGCCCGACCAAGGGCCTCACCCTGGTAGACGAGGAGCGCCTGGCAGAACTGACTGCCGAGCGTGCCCGCGCCACCATCGAAAACGAGGCGTAAGCGTCGGGGCGACAGGCCCAACGATTGTCAAATAAGTACCGAGCATTCGGTAGCAGAGAAAGGAAGGAGGGTGTCATGGAGAAGCATAAAGTGATTTGCCCGTACTGCGGCGCCGGTTGCCAGTTTAACCTCTTGGTCCAAAACGGCCAGGTTGTGGGTACCGAACCGCTCAACGGCATCACCAATCAGGGCGAGCTGTGCCTTAAGGGCATGAGCGGCTACGACTTCATCAACGACACCAAGATCTTGACTCCTCGCGTACTGCACCCGATGATCCGTCGCACCAAGGGCGCGGATCTTGAGCGCGTAAGCTGGGACGAGGCACTGGATTTCACCGCATCTAAGATGCAGGCCATAATTGACGAATATGGTCCTAACGCTGTCATGACCACCGGCTCTTCGCGAGGCGGCGGCAATGAGGCGAACTACGTCATGCAGAAGTATACGCGTGCGTGCATCGGCACCCACAGCGTGGACAACTGCGCCCGTACTTGACACGGCCCTACTGTCCTCGGTCTGATGGACACGGTTGGTTCAGGTTGCATGTCATGCTCCATCCCCGGTATGGAGGATGCGGGCTGCATTTTCCTCTTCGGCTATAACCCCGCCGATTCGCACCCCATCGTCGCAAGGCGTATCGTGCGAGCCAAAGAAAAGGGTTGCAAGATCATCGTCGCCGACCCGCGCCATATCGAAACCGCGCGTATCGCCGATCTCTACCTTCCGATCAAGAACGGTTGCAACGTCGCGTTCCTCAACGCCTTTGCCAACTGCTTGGTCAACGATGGCCTCTACGACAAGGAATTCGTCGCCGAGCACACGAACGGCTTTGACGAGTGGTGGGAGACCATCAAGAACTACACTCCCGAATCCGTACAGGACATCACGGGTGTCGAGCCCGCGTTGATCCACCAAGCTGCCGAGATGTACGCCACGGCGAAGCCCTCTGCCATCATTGGCTGGGGCATGGGCGTATGCCAGCAGAAGCAGAACCTGAAGACGGTGCACACCATCGCCTCCATCGCCTGCGTTGCCGGCCAGATCGGCAAACCCAATTCCGGCCTCGCGCCCGTGCGCGGTCAGAACAACGTCCAGGGCTCCTGCGATATGGGCATGCTGCCCAACCTGTACCCTGGCTACCAGAAGGTCACCGACCCGGCTGTGCGTGCCAAGTTTGCCAAGGCTTGGGGCGTGCCCGAGGAAAAGCTCCCGCTCGAGGAGGGCTACAAGCTCACCGACCTGGGCCACCTGGTCGACGAGGGCAAGGTGCACTGCTTCTACAACTACGGCGAGGACCCGGTGCAGACCGAGCCCGATTCGGCCGGTATGCGCAAGACGCTCTCCGAGCTGGATCTGTTCATTTGCCAGGACATCTTTATGACGCAGACGACCATGCTCGCCGACGTCATCCTGCCCGCTACCTCTTGGGGCGAGCACGAAGGTGTCTTTACCGCATCCGACCGTAGCTTCCAGCACTTTGACGCGGCCGTTCCTCCCAAGGGCGAGTGCCGTCACGACTGGGAGATCTTCGCGGACCTGTCTACACGTATGGGTTACCCCATGCACTACGACAACACCGAGCAGATCTGGAACGAGTGCATCAGCCTGTGCCCCAACTTTGTGGGCGCGACCTACGAGAAGATGGCTCCCGAGGGCGGTTACGCCCAGTGGCCCGTCAAGAGCACCGATGTGAACGACCACGGTACGCCCGACATGTTCGCTGGTGGCAAGTTCACCACCAAGGACGGCCGCGCCAACCTGATGGCGCACGACTGGGAGGCGCCCTCCGAGCTTCCCGACGATGAGTACCCGCTCATCCTGTGCACCGTCCGCGAGGTCGGCCACTACAGCTGCCGCTCGATGACCGGCAACTGCAAGACGCTGGCGCTGCTCGCCGACGAGCCCGGCTTTGTCCGCATGAATCCCGCGGACGCCCAGGCGCGCGGCATCAAGAACGGCGACATCGTCTCGATCCACAGCCGCCGCGGCCAGGTATACAGCCGCGCCGACGTGAGCGACCGCATCAATAAGGGCACGGTCTACATGACCTACCAGTGGTGGATCGGCAAGTGCAACGAGCTGACCATTCACAAGGTCGACCCGGTCTCGCATACGCCCGAGGACAAGTTCTCCGCCTGCCAGGTCGACGCTATCGCCGACCAGGTCTGGGCCGAGGGCGAGGTGGAGCGTCAGTACACCGAGCTCAAGCAGGCTCTGGTGGACGCCGCCGCTCCCCAGGACGTTGAGCCCGGCGCCGCCAAGTTCGACGACGAGACGCACGTGAATCAAATCGTGTAGTCCCGTTCTCGTTGGCTTTTTGGGCCGGGCGTCCCGTACGTTCGGGAGCCCGGCCCGTTATTTTGAAAGGAAGTGGGGATGAACCGCTTCATCGACATCAACCCGGAGAGGTGCATCGGCTGCGGAACATGCCAGTCCGCCTGTGCCGACGCCCACCGGATGCAGGGTCTTCAGGATACGCCGCGCCTGGCGCTCGTGAAGACCGGCGGTATTTCGGCCGCCCTTGCCTGCCACCATTGCGAAGGTGCCCCCTGCGCCGAGGTTTGCCCGGTGAATGCCATCGAGCACGATGGCGATCGCATCCACGTCAAGGAGCAGGAGTGCATCGGGTGCAGGCTGTGCGCCATCGCGTGCCCCTTCGGAGCCATCCATCCCGATGGCACGTCTATCGCCGGTGTCGCAGGCATGTGCGACCCGACGCCTTCGTATCCTAAGTCCCTGAGCAGCCTGCTTACGTGGGCTCCCGGCCAGTACACCTGCGCAGTCAAGTGCGACCTGTGCGCCTTCGACCCCGAGGGTCCGCACTGCGTGGCGGCTTGCCCCACCAAGGCGCTCACCGTCATGGGCGGCGCGGCAGATCGCGAACTCGACGAGGCCAAGCGCCTGCGTTCGATTCAGAACGGCCCTGCCGTCGACGTGGCGGCTGTGGCCCAGGGTCTGTCCGAGAAAGCAGAAGGGAGCGTAAACAATGGATAGCATGACGCTGTTTATCGCATCGCTTGCCGTCTCGTGCATCGGTGCGCTCGCCTCGGTTCTGCTGATCAAGGCCGATAACGCCGCCAAGACCGCCGGCTGCCTTATCGGCGCCGTCGCCGCGGTGCTGTCGTTCATCGCGGGCCTCGAGGCCGTGCTTGGCGACGTTTCGTCCCTCAACACGGTCTTCTTTTTCCCGTTCGCCCGTCTCGAGCTCTTGCTCAACGGCCTTGCGGGCCTGATCGTGGTCCTCATCTCAATCCTCGCCTTTGCGGGCTTCATCTACGGTCTGTCCTACTTCGATGAGTACCCGGGCAAGGTCGGGCGCGCCGGTTTCTTCATGAACACCTTCGTCGCCTCGATGATGCTCGTCATCACCGCCGACAACGTGTTCTGGTTCCTGGTCGCCTTTGAGCTCATGTCCCTTACGAGCTACTTCCTTGTCGTTATCGAGGAGAACAAGAACTCCATTAGGGGCGGTTGGCTCTACTTCGTCATCGCGCACGTGGGCTTTGTCCTTATCATGGCGAGCTTCCTGCTCATGACCAACGGCGTGGGCGGTTCCTTCAGCTTCAGTGATTTCCGTACGCATGACTTTGGACCCGCCGTCTCCTCCGCGTGCTTCGTCCTCGCGTTCTTCGGATTCGGCGCAAAGGCCGGTATCATCCCGCTGCACTCCTGGCTGCCCCAGGCGCACCCCGAGGCGCCGTCCAACGTGTCCGCCCTCATGTCCGGCGGCATGATCAAGATCGGCATCCTGGGAATCCTCAAGGTCGGTCTCGACCTGCTCGCGGGTTCGGGCGTCCAGCTCTGGTGGGGCCTCATGGTCCTGGTCTTCGGATCCATCTCGTCGGTCCTGGGCGTCGTCTACGCCCTCCACGAGCACGACATTAAGCGCCTGCTGGCCTACCACTCCGTCGAGAACATCGGCATCATCTTGCTCGGTGTCGGCGCGTCCATGACGGCGCACGCCCTGGGCAACGACGTCATCGCGACGATCGCGCTCATGGCCGCCCTCTACCACACGCTCAACCACGCCATGTTCAAGGGCGAGCTGTTCCTCGGCGCGGGCTCCCTGCTCTATGCCACGGGTACGCGCAACATGGAGAAGATGGGCGGCCTGTTCCGCCGTATGCCGGTCACGGCCGTCTGCTTCCTCATCGGTGCCCTTGCCATCTCGGCTATCCCGCCGCTCAACGGCTTCGTTTCCGAGTGGTTCACCTACCAGTCCCTGTTCAACATCTCGACGCTCTCCGACCCGGTCGTCATGGTGTTCGCCGTCGCCTCCGCGGCCGCCCTCGCCATCACCGGTGCCCTGGCCGTCACGTGCTTCGTGAAGGCCTACGGCGTCTCGTTCGCGAGCAGCCCTCGTTCCCAGGAGGCCGCGAACGCCAAGGAGTCCCCGGCTCCGATGTTGTTCTCGCAGATGCTCCTCGCGGCCATCTGCGTGGTGCTGGGAATCGGCTCTCCCGTCATCGCCCCGGTTCTGGGCGACGTCGCCCAGAGCGTGCTTGCCGGCTCTGCCATCACAGCCACCTCGGGCGTGTCTCTGGTGAACGAGATTTCCGGTGCCGCCACCTCCACCCCCGCGATCGCCATCGCGCTCGTGGTCCTCACCGGCCTCGCGTTCGTGTTGAGGTCCTGCCTCGGCACCAAGGCCCCCGCTAAGAAGACCGACCCTTGGGCGTGCGGCTACGAGCCCAACGAGCACATGCCCGTCGTCGCCACGAGCTTCGCGTCAGACGTAGAGCTCTTCATGGGCCCGCTCTACACCCTGCGTGAGGTATGCACCAAGATCTGCTGGTCCATCGCGCACGTGTTCCAGAAGCTCACCGGTGTCGCCCAGGGCGTTGAGCCCCTGCCCGACCGCTTCCTGGTCGATGCACCGAGCGAGGGTGCCGATAAGCTGGCCGGCCTCGCCTCCAAGATCGAGGGCGGCAACTACTCCGTATACATCTGCTACATCGTCGCGGCGCTCGTGGTCTTCCTCGTGCTCGCCGTGGTCATGGTCTAGAGAGGGGAGAGGATATTATGAACATCGTTCTTGCGATAGCGCAGGGCCTCGTGGTCATGCTGGTCGCGCCCTTCTTCTCCGGCCTCGCCCGTGTGATTCGCGCGAAGATGCACAATCGCCGCGGTCCGTCCATCCTTCAGGATTACCGGGACCTCGCGAAGCTCATGGCGCGTCCCGAGTCCGTGAGTTCCGACTCGAGCTTCGTGCTGCGCATCATGCCGCCGCTGTTCCTCGCGGTGTCGTTCATGCTCGCCATGGGCCTGCCCATGTTCACGCTCGAGAGCCCCATGCCCGTCTTTGGTGACGCCATCACCATCATGTACGCGCTCGCGCTGTCCCGCTTCTTCTTCGCGCTGTCCGGCGTGGATTCCTCCAACGCCTACGCGGGCTTCGGCGGTATCCGCGAGCTCCTCATGAGCGTGCTCATCGAGCCGTCCATGCTCATCGCGCTGTTTACCGTCGCCATCGTGTGCGGCTCCACGGACATTGCGACCATGGGTCAGCACATCGTTACGGGCAACGTCTCGAGCGTCGTCGCCGTCATCCTCGCCGGCGTCGCCTTCGCGGCCGCCTGCTATATGGAGCTCGGCAAGCTTCCGTTCGATCAGGCCGAAGCCGAGCAGGAGCTCCAAGAGGGCCCGCTCGCCGAGCTCTCCGGCCCGTCCCTGGCCATGATGAAGCTCGCCATGGGCATGAAGCAGGTCGTGGTCGTCGCTTGGTTCACCTCCATCTTCATCCCCTGGGGAGAGCCCGCGACCATCGGCGTCACCGCTCTCGCGGGCGCCGTCGTCTTCCTTGTCAAGTGCCTGGTCGATTTCGTTGTCTGCGGCGTGCTCGAGAACTCCGTTTCCCGTTCGCGCTTCAAGGTGCTTGGTAACCAGACCTGGGCCGTCGTCGGCATCGCGGTCCTCGCGTTCGTCTTCGTCGTCGTAGGCGTGTAGGGAGAAGGGAGAAACTATGTCAATCGAATCGAGCTTGTCCCTCTTTGCCATGGTGGCGATCGCCGTCCCCATGCTGGGCTCCCTGCTCATCGTCATGCTGCCGCGTCCCTACGCTAAATGGATCTGCGCCTTTGCCGGCGGCATCGCCACGGTCGCTTCCGTTGGCTTGGCCGCGACGTTTGCCGGAAACGGCATGAACGCGGTCGATGTAACCTGGGCGAGTATGGGCCAGACCTTGGTCATGGGCTTCATATTCGACCGGATGAGCACGCTGCTCGCACCCGCGTTCGTCGCTATCGGCCTGCTCGTCGTCATCTATTCGTTCCCGTACATGAGCGATAAGAACAAGGAGCATCCCGACGCGCCCCGTCGCCGCTTCTACGTGTACTTCTCCACGTTCATCGGCGCCATGGCCGGTCTCGCCTACAGCTCCACCATCGTCGGCCAGCTCGTTTTCTTCGAGATCACCGGCGTGTGCTCCTGGGGCCTCATCAGCTACTACATGACGCCCACGGCCAAGAAGGCCGGTATGAAGGCGCTCATCATCACCCATATCGGCGCTCTGGGACTCTACATCGGCGCGGCCTTCCTGTTCGCCGGAACCGGCACGTTCGCGCTGAGCGCGATCTCCCAGCTCGATTCCGGTATGAAGACCGTCGTGCTGCTGCTCATCCTGTTCGCCGCTTGGGCCAAGTCCGCCCAGTTCCCGCCTGTCTCTTATACACATCTGACGCTGCCGACGATCTTACGCGTGTAGA
>URHU01000090.1:0-7836 GCA_900547715.1 uncultured Collinsella sp.
CGAGATTTCTGCCTGTCTCGTGGGCTCGGAGATGTGTATAAGAGACAGTTATAGAACAGCACGAACTTCTCGTCCGCATACTTCTGCGCCAGGAACTTGGCAGCGTTGACACCCTGGTTGGGGTCGGTGAAGCAAACCTGGAAGACGCAATCTTTGCCGTCGGTGACGTCCTCGGAGGACGCGGACGGGGTGATCATGAACGTCTTGGGGTCGTTACCGCACTCGGCGGCAACGGCAACCGACGCACCCGTGGTGGTCGGGCCGACGAGAGCCTGCATGCCCCAGTCGAGCAGGGTGTTGAAGGCGTTGACGGCCTTCTCGCCATCGGCCTGGTCATCCTCGGCCTTGCTGGCAAGCGGCAGCTCCTTGGTCGAGAAATCCTTGCAGCCAAGCTCGACACCCTGGGTAACGGACTTGCCGTAGGACGCGTTGGCGCCGGTCAGCGGGCCGATGGTACCGATCTTAAACGAAGCGTCGCTCGAAGCGGAACCGCTGTCGCCGCCGTTGGAGGAGCAACCAGCTAGAATGGACATCGCCCCCAGACCTGCTGCGCTCGCGATAACGCTCCTGCGATTCATAACAGGGTTCAATGACTTACCGGTGAGGCTCGACATGCGGCTCTCCTCTCAAATCTCGTCGGGTTTCGGTTACCCGACAGGCCATCCTTCGCCGTGCTCGGCGTTCGCAAAATACTAGACGCTTTAGTTAAGGAAAGTGGCGATTATTTCAACTTTTCTTTGGATTTGTTCATTTATCCATAATTCTGCGTATTCCTGTCGGTTTATGCAGTTTAGCCACTTTATTGTGTGAAAGTAATGTTTCCGTTCTGTTACAGGCGTCCTTGCCCTGAATAAAACGGCCCGCCGGTCTCGATGTATATGCACTTAGGCGGCGATGTACTTACCGTCCTGAATCACATAGGCCGTAGCAGGCTTTTCGACCTGACCTTCGTCATTCCACGTTAGCTCGCCGGTCAGGCCGTCGATCTTGATCTTGCGCATGGCCTTGGCAAGGTCGCCGGCAATGTCGGCGCCGTCGGCCGTAATGTCGATGTCTGCCTTGTCGATGGCCTCGGCGATGGCGTGGACGCAATCGTAGGCGTCGGCGGCAAACTGGTTGGGTGTCTCGTCGTAGACATCCTTATAGGCTTTGACGAAGTCGGCATTCTTCTCATCGTCAGCCGAAAACGGGGTCATGAGCAATACGCCCTCGGCAAGAGAGGTATCGAAGCCCTCCACAGAGAGCAGGCCGTCCATGCCGTCGGTACCCATGAGGGTCATGTCGTAGCCCATGTCCTTGGCGTTCTTGAGCAAAACGGACGCCGGCGTGTAGTAGATCGGCGCAAAGATGAGCGTGGCGCCGGCCTCCTTGGCCTTGGTGAGCTGGTTGGTAAAGCTCGTGGAGGAATCGTCCTTAAAGGTCTCGGTATCGACGATATCAAGTTTGGACTCCTTGGCCTGCTCGGAAAATGCATCGGCAACACCCGAGCTGTACGTATCGCCGGAGTTGTAGAACAGGGCGATCTTGGCATCCGCGTACTTCTCGGCCAAGAACTTCGCAGCGCTGGCGCCCATGGTGGGATCGGTGAAGCAAACCTGAAAGACCGTGGTCTTATCCTTGGTGACGTCGAGCGACGAGGCCGAAGGCGTGACCATGAGCATATCGTCGGCGATCTCGCCCGAGACGGCGACGGCGGCACCAGTCGTGACGGGGCCAACGAGAGCCTGCATGCCCCAGTCGCACAGGGTATTGAAGGCGTTGATGGCCTTTTCGCCGTCAGCGACGTCGTCCTCGGACTTAAGCGAGAGCTTGAGGTCCCTGGTCGAGAAATCCTTGGCGGCGAGCTTGGCACCCTTCTCGGCCGAGACGCCATAGGTTGCCGCAGCGCCGGTCAGAGGGCCGATGACACCGATCTTGAAGGTCTTGCCGTCATCGGCGGAGCCGCCGTCCGAGCCACCCGACGAGCAACCAGCGAGTGCCACGGTGTTGCCGAGCGCCGCGGCACCGGCGAGAAAGTTCCTACGGCTGAGCGTGCTGTTGATGTTGAACATGGTGTCCCCCTTTTTCGCTGGCCGCAGTGCGGCCGTCTTGCGGTACGGGGCAAACCTTATGGCGCAAACGTTGACAGTTTGTTACGGAGTTCCGTTTGTAGCGAGCATGTTTCCAATGTTTCCGCAGCGTTTCGGGGGTACCGTTTTGTGCGACTCCTGTTGCCTGGCGAGCACGCGCCCTCGGTTCACGCTAGAATGCACTCAACCTTTAAGCGGTTAATCCATCCATAAGATGCACGAAGGAGCTATCTATGAGCGAACCCCTGCGCACCGTGAACGTCGGCCTCATCGGTCTGGGAACCGTCGGCGGCGGCGTGGCCCGTCTGATCAAGAGCCACCACGATGAGTACCTGGCAGCCTACGGCATCGACCTTAAGCTGGCCCGCGCCTGCGCGCTTGCTTGGGAGCAGGCCGAGGCGGCAGGCATTGAGCGCGAGGCCTTTACGAGTGACTGGCACGACATCGTCACCGACCCCGCCGTCGACATCGTCGTCGAGCTCATCGGCGGCGAGCATCCCGCAACCGAGATCTTCACCACTGCCTTTGAGCACGGCAAGCACGTCGTCTCTGCCAACAAGGCCCTGCTGGGCCGTCACGTCGAGACGCTTGCCGAGAAGGCACGCGCGTGCGGCGTGCAGATTAAGTGCGAGGCCAGCTGCGGCGGCGGCATCCCCATCGTGAGCACGCTTGAGCATGACCTGGTGGGCAACAAGATCCTGACCATCGCCGGCATCCTTAACGGCACCACCAACTACATCCTGTCGCGCATGGACGCCGAGGGCGCCGATTACGCTGACGTGCTCGCCGACGCCCAGGCAAAGGGCTATGCCGAGGCCGACCCGTCCGCCGACGTCGACGGCTTCGATGCCGCCAGCAAGACGGCAATCCTCGCCTCCATCGGTTTTGGCACCCGCGTGACCACCGACGATGTCTACCAGCAGGGTATCCGTACCATCGGCGCCGAGGACATCGCCCAGGCCCGCGAGCTCGGCTACACCATTAAGCTGCTCGGCATCGCCCGCAATACCGACGCCGGCGTCGACGTCCGCGTGCATCCCACGCTGATCCCCGCCGACCACATGCTTGCCAAGGTCAACGGCGCCATGAACGCTGTCTACGTGGTAGGCGACGCCGTGGGCGAGACCATGTTCTACGGTGCCGGCGCAGGCTCCTTCCCCACCGCGAGCGCCGTCGTGGGCGACATCCTGTCGCTCTCCGAGCAGATCAGCCGCGGCGTGGCTCCGCTGCCCGAGATTGAGCCCTATGGTCACAACCTCGCCTTTAAGCCCATGGACGAGCTCCAGACCAAGTATTATGTGCGCCTGAAGGTCGCCGACCGCGTGGGCGCCCTGTCCGAGACGGTCGACATCTTTGCCAAGCACAACATCTCGATCTCGCTCATCAACCAGGTCGAGGACGGCAAGTCGGGCGTCAACGATGCCTGCTCGGTCATCTTCCTGACGCATCGCGCGCTCGAGAAGGACGTCCAGGCTGCCGCAGCCGAGCTTGCCAGCGTCGGCTGTGTGGCCGAGGTCGCCAACGTCCTGCGCATCGAGGACGTTGAGGCTTGGACCGAAGGCGTCATGGCGAACTAGTTCGGTTTACACCCCACAACGCATTTGCTCGAAGGGCTCCCGTCCGATGTGGGATGGGAGCCTTTTTGTCTCCTGCCCTAAGCACAACGACAGGGCACATTTGCGCGAGCCGCTCATCGGTAACGCGGGCTACCGTTCACCGATATGCAAACACGGCCGATTCCGGTTACGGCTACGCTGTGCTGCGAATGTCCGCCCGCGATGAGAGGAAATACCATGTTGCTCGAGGGCAAGAAAGCAATCATCACCGGAGGCACGCGCGGTATCGGCTATGCCATCGCCTGCCGTTTTATCGAGGAGGGCGCCTCCGTCACTGTCTTTGGCTCGCGTCAAGAGACCGCCGATGCGGCCGTTGAGAAGCTGACAGCCGCCTATCCCGACGCCAAGGTCTGGGGCCGCTCCTGCGACCTCACCTCACTCGAAGCCGTGACCGAGGCCTTTACCCAGGCTGCATCCGACATGGGCGGCTTGGACACGGTCGTCAACAATGCCGGTATCTCCCAGCGTTCACCCCTCTTGGACTACACGGCCGAGGAGTTCGCAAAGGTCATGGACCTTAACGTCGTCGCCGTCTTTAATGGCCACCAGGCTGCCGCCAAGATCATGACCGAGGCCGGCCACGGCGGCACCATCACTACCACAAGCTCGATGGTCGCCAAGTACGGCCAGCCCTCCGGCGTCGGTTACCCCACGTCCAAGTTTGCCGTCAACGGTATGGTCCAGTCACTCTCGCGCGAGCTCGCCCCTATGGGTATTCGCGTCAACGCCGTTGCCCCTGGCGTGACTAAGACTGACATGGTCGCCAACCTGCCCGAAGAGGTCATCAAACCCATCATCGCCACTATCCCTCTCGGCCGCATGGGTGAGCCCGAGGACGTCGCCAACGCCTTCGTTTTCCTAGCGAGCGACATGTCCTCCTATGTCACGGGCGCCGTGCTCCCCGTCGACGGAGCCGCCCGCTCTTAAGGGACCACAAGCCTCAGCTCCCAGCCTCAACATAGTCCAACAAAGAAGGCGCGCCGTCTGCATCAACTGCAGGCAGCGCGCCTTCTTCTGTTTGAAAGGGAAGCTGTGTCCCGGAATTCCGACTCAGACCGGGACGCAGCTTCCCTCAGGGCCATGTTTCGGAAAGAGCGCCCCGTTTTGAACGCCGATTCTGGGATACCGTTTCCGCAACGGGTCTCTCGCGGAAACTGCATCCCACTCTGAGCGCCCATTCCGGGACACAGTTTCCCAACGGCCCCCGTTTCGGAAACCACATCCCGTTCCGAGCCTTCAAAGCAGGACGCGGCTTCCTCGAGAGAGTATCGACTACTTGCCGTCGTCGTCCTCGGCTTCTTCTCTTGCATAGAGCTCCAACATGCGGCGGCGGTATTCGCGCACGGCGAGCTTGGCGCGCTCCAGGCGGCGACGCTCGCGCGGAGTCAGCTCGGACGGGTCGACCTCGTCTCCATAGGTCTTATCGGCAAGCAGGTGCGCAGCGTCCACGATGCGGGCATCGATGTGGCCGCTCGCCGCCTCGGCGGAAAGACGCTCGGCAATCGTATCGAGCGTAGGCAGGCCCTCGAATACGCGACCATGGCCATGCGAAGTCAGCAGCTCATGCTCGCGCGCGAGCAAGCTCGCTAGGTCGTGATGGGCGCGCAGGATGTCGAGCGCATCGGATGGATGCTCGGCAACTTCTGCCACGGCGGCGACCGGCGCGGCGTCGACCACGCGGTAGAAGAGCTGCGCGAGCAACGGCATCAAGAACACCGTGATGGCACCGGCGGCAACCATGACCGACGCAATATCTTGCGACAGCGCGCCCGCGTTGACGGCAACGCTTGTCACGGCAACGATGATCGGCAGGGCCGTGGTGCAGTACAGGGCCACGGTAATGCGACCATACGCCGACACATCGCGCGTCGCAGGACAAATGCTCATAGAGATGAGAATGGGAACGGCACGAATAATCAACAACGCCACGATAAAGCCCACGAGCAGACCCGGGCGCGACGCCACGGCCGTCAGATCGATCTTTGCGCCCGATACGGTAAAGAATACCGGAATCAAAAAGCCGTAGGCCAGACCATCGAGCTTGGTCTCGAGCGTATGGTTGCCCTCGGGGATGATGTAGCGCAAGACAAAGCCGGCGGCAAAAGAACCCAACACGATGTCGAGATCAAAGACAGCCGAGAACGCCACGAGCGTGACCAGGATGAGCACCGTCAGGCGCACGAAGGTCTGCGACGTGGTATCGGCGCGTTCCTCGACAAACGCAAAGAAGCGGCTGCCGACGCGCTTGGAGCGGCTCGGGACCACGGCCAGCAACACGCAGACCACCGCAAACAAGCCAAGGATTACAAGCGTTTGGATGCCGGTGCGGGCAGACAGCAGCACCGACATGGCAAGCACAGGGCCGAGCTCACCCCAGGTGCCATACGCGAGAATCGAGTCGCCCACGCGCGTGCCGGTGAGCGAGCGCTCACGCATGATGGGCACGAGCGTACCGAGCGCCGTCGAAGTGAGGGCAAGCGTCACGGCGATACCGTCGAAATGACTGACCGAGAACCACGGGGTAAAGCGCACGGCAAGCCAGGCGATACCAAACGTGACGACCCACGTCGCCAAGCCGTAGCGCCCCTCGACGCCCGTGATGCTCTTGGGGTCGATCTCAAAGCCGGCAAGCAGGAACAAGAAGGCCAGACCCAGCTCGGACACAAGCGAGACCTCGGCATCTACATGGATGACGCCGAGCATATGGGGTCCCAGCACCGCGCCGAGCACGAGCAAAAAGACCGTCTCGGGAACGGGTTTTCCGGGAATCGCCGAGGCGATAAAAGGACTCGCAAAGGCCACGAGTGCGATGATGGCGAGCGAAACGAATGCCATGTGATGCCTTTCTCTTGTTTGCGCTTCACTGTAGCACCCTCGCCGTCCTCAACGCGCCGCGAGCTGTCGTATCATAGTGAGGTTTACAAACATGTGGCTCAAGGCGACCGCAGGGCAGACCCCGCAAACCGACCGCTGCCGCATACCGTACCGTACGCCCAACCGATCAGGAAGGCAGGAACCAATGGTCTCTCGTATCTACGTGGAGAAGAAACCCGGGTTCGACGTCGAGGCTCAGCAGCTCAAGGGCGAGCTGACCGAAATTCTCGGCATCAAGGGCATCGAGGCCCTGAGGATCATCAACCGCTACGACGTCGAGGGCATCGACGAGGAGCTTTTCCGCTCCTGCGTGCCGACCGTCTTTAGCGAGCCCCAGGTCGATGTGACCTACGACGAACTCCCCGCAAGCGATGGCGCCGTCTTTGCCGTCGAGTTCCTGCCTGGCCAGTTTGACCAGCGCGCCGACTCCGCCAGCGAGTGCGTGCAGCTCATCAGCCAGGGTGAGCGCCCCGCCGTGCGCTCCGCCAAGGTCTATATGATCTCGGGCGCTCTGGACGAGGCCGCCATCGAGGCCATCAAGCACTACGTGGTGAATCCCGTCGAGGCCCGCATCGCCTCGCTCGACCTGCCCGAGACGCTGTACATGGAGACTCCCGAGCCCCAGCCCGTCGAGGTGCTCGACGGCTTCCGCAAGCTCAACGAGGCCGGCCTTGCCGCCTTTATCGCCGATCGCGGCCTTGCCATGGACGAGGCAGACATCGCCTTCTGCCAGCAGTACTTCCGCGATGAGGACCGCGACCCCACCATCACCGAGATCCGCGTAATCGACACCTATTGGTCCGACCACTGCCGCCACACCACTTTCGGCACCGTCCTGGACGACGTGACGATCGACGACGCCGTGGTGCAGCAGGCCTTCGACCGCTACATGGAGATGCGCCATGAGCTCGGTCGCGACGCCAAGCCCGTCTGCCTCATGGACATGGGCACCATCGGCGCCAAGTACCTTAAGAAGACCGGCGTCATGACCGATGTCGACGAGTCCGAGGAGATTAACGCCTGCACCGTCAAGGTGAAGGTCGATGTCGACGGCGAGGACCAGGACTGGCTGTTCCTGTTTAAGAACGAGACCCACAACCACCCGACCGAGATCGAGCCCTTCGGCGGTGCCGCCACCTGCGTGGGCGGCGCCATCCGCGACCCGCTCTCGGGCCGCAGCTACGTGTACCAGGCCATGCGTGTCACCGGCGCCGGTGACCCCACCGTCCCGGTTTCCGAGACGCTCGAGGGCAAGCTGCCGCAGCGCAAGCTCGTGA
>URHU01000091.1:0-7802 GCA_900547715.1 uncultured Collinsella sp.
CGTCGCTCTCGGTGGCCTCCTGCGCGGCGGCCTTGAGCTCCTCTATGCGATGCTCGGCCTCGCGCACCGGCTCGGGCGCGCGGTTGGCGGCGATGCGGGCGCGGGCGCCGGCCTCGTCAATGAGGTCGATGGCCTTATCGGGCAGGAAGCGATCCTGGATGTAGCGGTTGGAGAGGTTCGCGGCGGCCTCGATAGCACCCTGCGTATAGCGCACATGGTGGTGCTCCTCGTAGCGCGGCTTGAGCGCGGTCAGGATCTTGACCGTGTCCTCGACGCTCGGCTCCTCGACATCGATGGTCTGGAAGCGACGCTCGAAGGCCGGGTCCTTGGTGAGGTACTTGCGGAACTCCTCGGCCGTGGTGGCACCGATGATCTGGAAAGCACCGCGTGCGAGAACGGGCTTGAGCATGGAGCTCGCGTCGATGGAGCCCTCGGCAGAGCCGGCACCGATGATGGTGTGCATCTCGTCAATAAACAGGATGACGTCGTCAGCCTCGGTGGCCTCCTGGATCACGTTCTTGAGGCGCTCCTCAAACTCACCGCGATACTTGGCGCCCGCGACAAGACCCGGCAGGTCGAGCGTCCAGATATTCTGGTTCATGAGGTTCTCGGGCACGTTGCCGGCTGCAATCTGCTGAGCCAGGCCCTCGACGATGGCCGTCTTGCCCACGCCGGGGTCGCCCAGAATGAGCGGGTTGTTCTTGGTGCGGCGCGAAAGAATTTCCATCATACGCTGGACTTCCTTTTCGCGACCAATTACAGGGTCGAGCTCGCCATCGCGCGCCTTTTGCGTGAGGTTGGTGGCGAACTGCTTGAGCGTATCGGTGCCGCTCCCCTTTTGCTGCGACGCGTCCGAGCCGCTAAAGAACGGCAGGCCCGCACCGGGACGCCCGGCACCGGCGCCGGCGAGCGGACGCTTCTTGTCCTGGTCCTTGGCGGTAAGTTTCTCGATAGCCTTTTTGATGGAGGCGGACGACACACCCAGGCGCATGAGGATGTCCATGGCCATGCCGTTACCCTCTTCGACGATGCCAATCAGCAAGTGCTCGGTCGACACGTAGGTCTGGTTGTTCTCACGTGCCACGCGGAAGGAGCGCTCCATCACGCTGATGACGAGCGGCGTAAAGGCAAGCTTGGCAGCCTCGGTCTCCTCGCTGGGCTCGGGAACCGTGGTCTGGACCTCCTTGAGGGTGTCCATGATGTCGTCGTAGGAGATATCAAGCGAGCGCAGCGCCTCGGCAGCGATGCCCTCGTCCTCCTTGGCGAGTGCGAGCAGCAGGTGCTCGGTGCCCACCTTATTTGAGTGCAGATCGAGCGCCTCCTGTTTGGCCATCGACATGACCTTGCGCGCTCGATCGGTAAATCTATCTAACATGCTCGTTTCCTTACATGAGTTCATCGAAATCAAAACGCCCGCCCGTCGGCGGCGCTTTTGTCTCTTTACCCACAGGTTGTCTATGTTAACAGCTGGAGGAATATCTATAAACCCGGCTCACATGAATGCAGGTTATGACCGCATCGCGGGACTCACCGCGCGATGCGCGACAGGCGCCCCGCAAGAGAAACCCTAGGCGTCTTTCACCACGTCGGGACTCGTCGCACGCGATGCGCGATAGGCATCGGCCTCCTTGGAGACGCGTTCGAGCAGCTCGGATGTATCGACGCCCTCGACTTGCGCGACCGTTTCCACCGTCTGCATGGCGACCGCCCTCAGGTACGCGCACGCGCTGTCCCCCGGCTGCTCGAGGTCTATCTCCTCGCCGCCCTCCCGGGCAAAGCCGACCGCCATCACAAAGCCCATGATGCCCGAGACCAGAAAGCCCACCGCAAAGCTCGAATCTGCCTTGAGCTCTTCTCCGTCGGGGTGGACGATCTCTCTCACGCGGTCGATGATGATCGTATGGATGCCCTGCACGACCTGCTCGGCGGCACCCGCCCTCATGGTGATGACGATGCGCCGCAGCAGGCAGCGGACGTCGCGCCGGTCGAACGCCGAAAGGTCGCCCTCGCTCGAAAAATGCCAGAGGGCATCGGTGATGAGCTCGTTATCCTGCAGCAGCTGGGCTATGGCGATGGCGACGAGTTCATCGAAATCGTGAAAATAGTAGTAAAACGTTCCGCGATTGCACTGGGCGGCGCGGGTCACCTCGCCAACCGACAGCTCGAAGATGCTGTTGTTCTCGATGAGCTCCCAAAACGCCTCGATGATACGGGTGCGTGCATCGGGCGCATCGGCGTCCTTACGCGGTCTCGCCATGCGCCTCACCGCACCCCTGCGCCTTGGCGTTCATGATGAGCATCTGAAGACGGTTCTCCACGTTGGCGAAGCTCACGTCGGGATCGTAGTCGAGCGGCAGGAACTGCGCCGTGGGATACTGCTCCTTGAGCGCATGGATGAGCCCGCGCCCCACGACATGGTTGGGCAGACACCCGAACGGCTGCAGGATCACGAAGTTGCGGCAGCCGCGCTTGGCGTGCTCGAGGATCTCCGCCGGAATCAGCACGCCCTCGCCCGCATCGAACGTATGGTGCAGGATCTTATCGCTCGCGCGCACGAGCTCGGGCATGCGCGTCGGCGGCTCGTAGAGCGGGCTCGCCGCGCCCAGGCGGTCGCAACGGTCGTGCGCGAGCTCGAACAGGTTGTCCGCCGTGGCGTACCAGGCCTTTTCGGGCAGCGACAGGTCGACGTGGAACTCGCGCGACTGCGCATGCTTGTAGAAATAGGTCTTGCGGATCACGTCGGTCATGCGCGCCTCGATGACCTCGAGCCCGTTGTCCTCGAGGTAGCGCTCAATCTCGTGGTTGGCGCCGAGATGGAAATTGAGCAGGTACTCGCCCACGATGAGAACGGTCGGATGCGGGTTCGAGCGGTCGTACGGAACGGCGTCCATGATCGCAAGCGCGCGTTTGAAGCCCGTCGCCTGGCCTCTCAGCCCGGAGCGCTCCATGCCCTCGATAACCTCATCGAGCGCGCGGTCGAACGCAGCGTCCGCCGCGCCCTTCTCGAGCTCGTAGGGACGGATGCGCCTAAGCATGGCCTCGAGGGCATCGATCATGGGAAGACCGTAGGCGATCTGGATGCTCGGGCCAAGGCCGAGCTTGAAGCCCGGATGCGCATTGTGGGCATCGACGTCGTCGTTGGTGAGCACCGGGACATAGTCGTATCCCGCGTCGTCGAGCGCGCGGCGCAGCAGGGGCATGTAGTGCGTCAGGCGGCAGTCGCCGATATACTTGCCAGTCACCACGGCGACGTCGTGCGGGTCGTACTTACCGCTCTCGAGTGCCGCGAGCGCCTCGCCGATCACGATTTGCGCGGGGAAGCAGATGTCGTTGTGCACATAGCGTTTGCCCAGGCGGATGGCATCCTCGCGCCCGATATCAAGGGCCTCGGCGCGCACGCCCTGATTGCGCATCGCCGCGGTCATGAGCCTGCAGAACGCATGGGAGGTGTTGGGGACCAGCGCGATCTTGTCGTGCCGGTCGCGCTTGGTGTACTTGACCTTATACGGGTCGTCGAGCGGATGGACCGCGTGCACCCGGGCGCCCTCGGCACGCTCCTCCGCGCGACGACGGTTGACCGACTCGATAAACGAACGCACGCGAATGCCCATGGGACCGGCGACGTCGCTCTCATCGAGCTTGATCATCATCGGAACCTTGGAGCCCATCTCGCCCATCATGCGCGCGATCTCGTCGGTGAGATACGCATCGTGGCCGCAGCCGAAGCTGCCCATCTGCACGAGCTCGAGCTCGGGCGTCGATGCGACGATGACCGCGCACGACAGCATGCGCGCATGGTAGTTGTTCACGATGTCGATGCGGCTGTTGGAAAGATCGACGTTGCAGACCCCCGGCACCGCATCGGGCGTCAGCACGGGGATGCCGCGCTCAGAGAAGAGCTTGGGCAGCCCGTGGTTGACCAGCGGGTCGTTGTGGTACGGGCGCGAAGCGATCACCACCGCGTAGCCGCCGTCCTCGCGCACGTTCTCGAGCACCTGCCTGCCGCGCAGCTGCAGCTGGTTCTCAAACGTCTCCTGCGCGCGGTCCGCCTGCTCGGTCGCCTTGGCAACCAGGTCGGCATCGATATCGAAGGTCTCCTTGCACCACGCCTTGAGCTGGCGGTTTCGGTCGCCCTCGTCGTACCAGTGGAACAGCGGCGTATCTAACGGAACGCCGAAACGCTCCTCCGGGTTATCGGAATTGCGCATCACGTAGGGGTATCCCTTTACGACGGCGCACATCCACTCGCTGGTAGAGGCGGTGTTTTCGGTGGGCACCGTCGTGATGATGGGCATGAAGATGCGGTCGACGCCGGCGTCGACGAGATTGCGGATGTGCCCGTGGACGAGCTTGGCCGGGAAGCACACGGTGTCGGATGTGACGTGCGCCAGACCGCGCTCGTACATCGCCTTGGTGCTGCGTCCCGAGACGCGCACCTTAAAGCCGAGCGTGCTGAAGAACGTCGACCAGAACGGCATGGTGTCCCAGAACTCGAGCACACGGGGAATGCCGATCGTGACATCGCGCCCCCCGCAGACGGGAACCGTGGGGTACGACTCGAACAGCAGCTTCTCGCGGTCGACAAAGAGATTGGGGGCAGCCGCGGTCCGGTCGCGCCCCGTGCCGGGTGCCTGTGCCTCGCAAGCACCCTGCGGACGCAGCTCCTCCGCCGCGGGAACCTCGCGCACGAGCTCATCCCATGAGATGGCGCCGCCGCGCGGGCAGCGATTGCCCGTGACGTAAAGCGAGCCGTCGCCAAATGCCACGACCGCGCGCTGGCAGCGGTTGTTGCACCGACGGCAGGTAACGCCGCCGAACTCGCGATGCTCGAAGCGCTCCACGGCATCGAGCCCGATAAACGACGTGCCGGCGTCGCCCTTGCGGCATTCCTCGCGCGCGAGCAGGGCGATACCGATAGCGCCCATCAGCCCCGGGTGGGGCGCACGCGTGACGGGTTTGCCCAGATACTGCTCGAATGCGCGCAGCACCGCGTCGTTTCGGAACGTGCCGCCCTGGACGACGACTTTGTCGCCCAGACGGTTGAGATTTGAAACGCGAATGACCTTGGTGAACACGTTCTCGATAATCGAACGGCAGAGACCGGCCATGATGTCGCCCGGACCCTTACCGCGCCGCTGCTCGGAAACGACGCTGCTGTTCATGAACACCGTGCAGCGGCTGCCGAGAACGGCGGGGGCTTTGGACGAAAATGCCTCGGTCGCGATATCCTCAACGGCTATTCCGAGGTTTTTGGCAAAACCCTCGAGGAACGAGCCGCAGCCCGCAGAGCACGCCTCGTTGACAACGATATCGGTCAGCACGCCGTGGTTGAGCCAGATGGCCTTCATATCCTGTCCGCCGATGTCGAGCACGAAGGTCGCATCGGGAACGCATGCGCACGCGGCGCGGGCGTGCGCGACCGTCTCGACCGTATGGTAGTCGGCGTGGAACGCGCGCGCGAAAAGCTCCTCGCCGTATCCCGTGGTGCCCACGGCATCGATCGCAAGCGTGACTCCCGCTGTCTCCCAGCGGTTCTTCAAGCTGACAAGACCCTGTTGGGCGACGTCGAGCGGTCTGCCGTTATTAGACGCGTAGAACGAATCGACAAGCTCACCCGCCTCATCGACCAGGGCGAACTTGGTCGTCGTGCTCCCCGAATCGATACCGAGCGCCACACGCACCGTCTCTCCGGGCGCATACGCATCCGGACCCTTTGCCGGCGTCTCTTTGCCGTGGCGTGCCGTAAAATCCGCCTGCTCGGCAGGTGTGGCAAAAAAGGGCTGGGCAAGACGTCCCTCCCCGCTTGCGGGCGCGACCGTCTCGAGCTTATCCAGCCGGACAAAAGCGTCGGGAAGGTCGATCGGTTGGGACGATGCGAACATGTCGGTCAGCGACAGGGCGGCACCGCGCGCGACCATGATCTGCGGATCGCGCGGGACGATAACCTGATCGTCCGATAGATTCAGTTGCTCCCGGAACACGCGGACCAGTGTGGGGTTGTAGGCGAGCGCACCGCCCTCGAAGATTACCGGCGGCTCGATGTCGATACCCTGGGCCAGACCGCCGATCGTTTGGCGGGCGACCGCGTGAAGCGCCGAAAGCGCCAGGTCGGTGGTAGGAATGCCCTCGTTGAGCAGCGGCTGGATATCGGTCTTTGCGTACACGCCGCAGCGGCCCGAGACCTCGTGGACGGTCGTTCCCCGGCTTGCGAGCTGCTCGAACTCGCCCGATTCGGTGCCGACCCCCATGAGCTTTGCCATCTCGTCGATAAATGCACCGGTACCGCCTGCGCACGAGCCGTTCATGCGCATGTCGGCAACCTCGATGTCTCCCTTATCGTTGGTGCGGAAGAAGATCATCTTGGCGTCTTGGCCGCCCAGCTCGATGGCGCAGCGCGTCTGCGGATAGAACCTGCTGATCGCGAGCGCGTTGGCGACCACCTCCTGAACGTACGAGGCGCCCAGCGCGGTCGCGATATCGCGCGCACCCGAGCCGGTCACCGCAACGCGCAGTGACTCATGGGGAAAGCGCTCGGCGAGCTCGCCGAGCATGGCGCGCACGCTCGCTGTCTGACACGCCCCGTGGCGGCGATATCCCCACCACGCCTCGGTCATATCCTCGTGCATCGCGTAAACTTTGGTCGTCGTCGACCCTACGTCCAGTCCTACTAGCAACGCCATAATGCTCCGTCTCTCGCATTTTTCCCGCTAGAGATATACCACTCTACGTAATACAACAGACTGTTGTATTTAAACTCCGTATAAAAAGCGGCTGCCGAAACGCTTCAGCAGCCGCCGAATGCACCAACAGATTGTTCTGCGCGCTAGCACGTCGGGCAACGGAGCAGCACGGGCCCTCCGGTCATGCGCACCGCTCACGCCCGCGATGTCGCCGAGAGAGCTATCCACGCTTAGGGCTCCAACCAAGCAAGTCGCCCGCGCTCAGCAGGTCCCTAAGCGAGCTACTCGCACTCAGAAGCCATAGCCTGCTCCAAGAGCTCGGCATGCTCCTCCTCGAAAACCGTCCCCACAGGGAAGGCGCGACGGAAGACGAAGCGGGAAATCGGACCGGCTACCAAAAGGTTCCACGGCAGCGCCATCACAAAATTATGCGGGATGTTGATCATCCAGATCGCGGGCACGGAATACAGGTTCGCAAGGATGCCGCCGGGCATGTGCGTCAGACCCTCGCAGGCACCGTACAGCGACATGATGATGACCATGGGAACGACCATGCAGGAGCCCACGGCGAGCGTCATGGCGAGCGGCGAGCTCTTGCCCGGAGTGACCAAGTACTTAAAGGCGAAACCCTTGACGAGCGGGCTGGCGACGAACCGGTCGCAGCACACGGCAAAGATATAGGCAACGGGGAAGCCGAGCCACGCAGCGGCAACGACCTCGCCGTTGATGGCCCCATGCTGCAGGGCAACGTTGTAGATGCTCATCCAGAGCACCATGCAAAAGCACATGATAAAGGTGAACAGCAGGCTCTCTCGTTTGTTGATAGGCATAAAGGACAAAATCCTTTCTGTGTTACGCCGCGGCACCACGCAACAAAAACGGGCGGGCAAGATGGAGCTGTTGGGACTTCATCTCGCCCGCCCGTGTTACGCGCGTCTGCGACTACTTATGTGGTGGAACTACCCTAACACGAACGGCGCGCGCTTCGTAAGCGTTGAGTTTGTGGAGATGCAGGGCACCAAAACCCCCGACCCCATAAGTTGCGGTGGAATACGGACTGTTTTGACCCTTGGGGGTGCGGACGATTTCTTGGACCGCGCCTAGGCGTATCCAAGCTTCCTG
>URHU01000092.1:0-7577 GCA_900547715.1 uncultured Collinsella sp.
TACGAGATTTCTGCCTGTCTCGTGGGCTCGGAGATGTGTATAAGAGACAGTGTCCTATCCGCAGGTCTTGGGCACACACGACCTCATGGTGCACGACTACGGCCCCGGTCGTCAGTTTGCCAGCGCCCACGTGGAGATGCCCGGCGAGGGCGACGCGTTTGAGCACCACGAGATTCTGGACACCATCGAGCACGACATCAAGCGCCAGATGGGCATTGGTATCACACTGCACTGCGACCCCATCGCGACAACCGGCGATGACTTGCGCGGCTGGGTCAAGCGCGGCGTCATGCAGATCGATCCCGCGCTCTCCATCCACGACCTGCACGAGCACGACGGGTTCGTTTCGTTTGACCTGGTGCGTCCCGACGGCTTTGACATATCCGACGAGGAGCTGCTGGGGCTCGTCACGCGCATCGTGCACGAGCGCCGACCCGATGCCTCATGCGTCGTCACCTTTGATTCGGGCTTTAGCTCGCCCGACCGTCCGGCCGAGCAACTGTAGCCTGCTTAACAGCTAGTTTCCCTGCGCGCCCGAGATGCCGTTTTGCAGGGCGTTCCAGGCATCCGTCGCCAAGCCGCCCAAGTTCTGCGCGGTATCGCCCAGGTTTTGTGCCGTGTCGCCCAGCTCTTGCGCCTTGTCTCCCAACTCCTGTGCCTTGTTGCTCAAGTCCTCCAGCGTATTGGAGCTCGAGCTGTCGGTACCGCTTTGTCCGTCGGACGAGTTGCCCGAGCTGTTCTTGTGCGTGAGCTGAATTTCGAGGTTGCCGCTGTCGTTATAGTAGGCAGACGTCACGACCCAGTTGGCATCGACGACGGGCGTTGAGCCATCATCAGTCAGGACCACGGCATTCGAAAGATCGGCGCCGCGCGACTTGAGGAGCTTCTTGGCGTTGGACCAGTACTGCCCCGGAATATCGCTCAGATCGACGGTGCTAGACGAGGCGGACTCGGTTTGTTCGGCAGCGGTATCGGCCGTTGAACTCCCTCGCTTGTTGAGCATGCCCGACACGATGGCAAACACAACCGACAGCGCAAAGAAGATCGCCAGCACGATGAGGATCTTCTTGATCACGCTCGACGAACGCGACGGCTTCTTCTCCTCGTCCTCGCCATATTGCGGAATCGACTTGGGGTACTCGCGATACGGCTCGCGCGACTCGTAGCGAGGCTGCGCCGTGCGAGGCATATACGTCGTCTGCTGAGGCTGCGGAATGGGATTCTGCGGCAGGTCATCATAGGGATTCGGCGTCGAGGCGGCATAAGAATTCTGCGGCACGTAATCAAACGAGTCCGGAGCTGCGTTGCCATAGGGGCCTTGCGAAGATGCAGCGTAAGAATCCTGCGCCGTGTCGCCATAGCCCATAACCCGGATGGGCTCGGCCGAAGGCTGCGTCGCGGCGGGGTCGGTATAACCGGGGTTGGGAACAACGCGGGTCGCATCGGCGCTATCGCCAGCCTGCGCGGAACCGTAGCCGCCCATCACGGTTGTCTTGTCCTGATCCATGCAACGATTCCTTTCCGTCGCGCGTGAGCCTCAAGTTATCCATGCATTCTACCCGCGCAAAAGCCTATGATGGGCAGAGTCCGTCGGTATCTACAAGACATGCGCGGTCCTAAGGATCAAAAAGCCCCGCCGGGCCTTGTGGGCACGGCGGGGCGGGCAAGCGGCTATGAGCAGCAGGCTTAGAACAGGCCGGTGATGTTGCCGTCGTTGTCGACGTCGATATTCTCGGCCGCGGGGACCTTGGGCAGGCCCGGCATGGTCAGAACACTGCCGGTCAGCGCGACCACAAAGTGGGCGCCGGCGGAAACCTTGAGCTCGCGCACCGTGATGCGGAAGTTCTCGGGAGCGCCCAGGGCCTTGGCGTTGTCGCTAAAGCTGTACTGCGTCTTGGCCACGCATACCGGCAGGTTGCCAAAGCCGTTCTCGCGCAGCTCGGCAAGCTGACGCTTGGCGGCCGGCGTAAAGTCAACGCCGTCGGCGCGGTAAACCTTGGTGGCAACAGCCTCGAGGGCGTCGGCCACATCGACGCCGTCCTCATAGGCAAACTTGAGCTCGCTCGGCTGCTCAATCAGACGCATGACCTCATCGGCAAGCTCGAGTGCGCCCTCGCCGCCCTTGGCCCAGACCTCGGAAAGCTTAACGTTAACGCCGAGCTTCTGGCACTCGGACTCGATGAGCGCAAGCTCGGCCTCGGTGTCCGTCGGAAAACGGTTGATGGCGACCACGCAGGGCAAACCATAAACGTTCTGGATGTTGTCGACGTGACGCAGCAGGTTGGGCATGCCAGCCTTGAGTGCCTCGAGGTTCTCCCCGTTGAGGTCGGCCTTGGCGACGCCACCGTTGTACTTCAGCGCACGAGCGGTCGCGACGACCACGACGGCGCTGGGGCGAACGCCCGTCATGCGGCACTTAATGTCGAGGAACTTCTCGGCACCCAGATCGGCACCAAAGCCGGCCTCGGTAATGGCAACATCGCCAAAGCGCATCGCCATACGCGTGGCCATGATAGAGTTGCAGCCGTGGGCAATGTTGGCGAAGGGACCGCCGTGGACAAATGCGGGCGTGCCCTCGAGCGTTTGTACCAGATTGGGCTTGAGCGCGTCCTTAAGCAACGCGGCCATGGCACCCTGGGCCTTAAGGTCGCGGGCACGGACAGGCTCGCCGGCAAAGCTGTAGCCGACGACGATCTCACCCAAGCGTTCCTTGAGGTCGCTGATGCTCGTAGACAGGCACAGGATTGCCATGACCTCGGAGGCGACGGTGATATCAAAGCCGTCCTCGCGCGGCACGCCCTGGGCCTTACCGCCAATGCCGTCGATGACGTGGCGCAGCTGACGGTCGTTCATATCGACGACGCGCTTCCAAGTGATGCGCTTAACGTCAATACCGAGCTGATTGCCCTGCTGGATGTGGTTATCAAGCATGGCGGCCAGCAGGTTGTTGGCAGCACCGATAGCGTGGAAGTCGCCGGTAAAGTGCAGGTTGATATCCTCCATGGGGATCACCTGAGCCCAGCCGCCACCGGCAGCACCGCCCTTAACGCCAAAGACAGGGCCGAGCGAAGGCTCGCGCAGGGCCACGGCACTCTTGACGCCGCGGCGACGCAAGCCATCGGCCAGACCGATGGTCGTGGTGGTCTTGCCCTCGCCCGCAGGCGTTGGGTTGATAGCGGTCACGAGAACGAGCTTGGCCTGGTGATCAGTCGGCTCGTTGAGCAGTGAATAGTCGACCTTAGCCTTGTCGAAGCCGTACGGAATAAGGTGCTTAACGTCGACGCCGGCGTTCTTGGCCACCTCGGTAATAGGCAGCGGCGTGACAGAACGTGCGATTTCGATGTCAGTAGGCATGGGCGGTCCTTTCGTTACCGAATGAGAAAAAGACCAATTCAGCATAGCACGGGCGCGCAACAGTAAAACACCCATAACCGATGAACGGCGATATGTTTACCCGATGCCCAGCGATAGCCCAACAGCCCGCCAAAACAAAGCGCCCTAAACGGTAGGTTCAATCCCCAGGTGCTCAAAGGTGCGAAGGGTTGCCTGACGGCCCTGCGGCGTACGAATCATCAACCCGCACTGCAGCAAATAGGGCTCATAGACATCCTCGAGCGTGCCCGGGTCCTCGCCCACCGCGCTGGCAAGGGTCGTAAGTCCCACGGCACGACCGGAGAACGTCTTGGCAAGCGTCTCCAAGATACGAATATCCATCCAGTCCAGACCGAGCTCGTCGATCTCGAAGAACTCGAGCGCCTGGCGACAGATATCGAGCTCGATGGGGCCGTTGCCGCGCACCTGCGCATAGTCGCGCACGCGCTTGAGCAAGCGGTTGGCAAGACGTGGCGTGCCGCGCGAACGCGAGCCGATCTCGAGTGCACTGGGATGGTCGATCGTCACGCCCAGGATAGTCGCCGAGCGCGTCACAATCTGCGCGAGCTCCTCGACCGTGTAGTAATCCAGGCGATACGAAATGCCAAAGCGGTCGCGCAACGGGCCGGTCAACATGCCTGAGCGGGTCGTTGCCGCTACCAGCGTAAACTTGGGAATATCCAGGCGAATCGAGCGCGCCGCCGGACCCTTGCCAATCACGATATCGAGGGCAAAGTCCTCCATCGCGGGGTACAGGACCTCCTCGACCGAACGGTTGAGGCGGTGGATCTCGTCGATAAACAGCACATCACCCGGCTGCAAGTTAGTAAGGATGGCCGCCAGGTCGCCCGTGCGCGCGATGGCAGGGCCACTCGTGGTCTTGATCTGAGCGCCCAGCTCGTTGGCGATAACGGTGGCCAGCGTGGTCTTGCCCAGACCCGGAGGACCCGAGAAAATCACGTGGTCGAGCGTCTCGCCACGGCTCTGCGCCGCTTCGATCAACACGCGCAGGCTCTGCTTGATGTGCTCCTGGCCGCAGTAGTCGTCCAGGCGCTGGGGGCGCAAAGTGCGGTCGACATCGAGGTCCTCGGCCGTCAGCTCCGAGCCCACCATGCGCTCGCCGTGCGCCATAGATGCCGCCGGCGAGTTGCCGGGCGTCGCCCACAGGTCCTGAGAGTCATCGGCTTCCCACATCACGCATCCATTCCGAGTCGCTTAAGCGCCGCGCCGAGCAGATCCTCGACACGCATATTTTGCCCATCATACCCGCTCAGGGCAACATCGGTCTCCTGCGGGCTAAAGCCCATGGAAAGGAGCGCCGCACGGGCATCATCGATGGCCGAGGGAGCAGCAGCGGGCACGGGCATCGCAACCTGGCCGGGAATCACATCGACCGGCACAAAGCCCTTGTCCTTGGCAAAGGTGCTCTTGAGCTCCAGGATCAGACGCTGAGCTGTCTTTTTGCCCACACCGGGTACCTTGGCCATGCCCTTGTCGTCCTCGGCCATCACCAGCGAGTACAGCTGCCCCACGGTATAGGTGGAAAGCACGGCAAGCGCCAGGCGCGGGCCAACGCCCGAAACGGACACGAGCCGGTCGAACATCGTGCGCTCATCCTTTGAGGAAAAACCGAAAAGTGTCATGGCGTCCTCGCGCACCTGCATACGCGCGTAGAGGCGGACCTCGCCGCCGGGCGTCGGCAACGTGGCCGCAGTGCTGCCCGAGATGCCGAGCTCAAAGCCAACGCCCGACACATCGACGACAGCAGAGCTCATCGTGGCCTCGACAAGCGTTCCGTGGAGCTGGGAAATCATCAGTATCCGGTTCCTCTCTGTTGATAGAACTCGCCACCGGTGAGGGCGCGGGTGCGGCTGAGGTTTACGTGGCAGATGGCGCAGGCCAGGGCATCGGCGGCATGGTCGGGATGCGGGTCGTGATCGAGCTGTGTGAGCGTGCGTACCATGTAGGCGACCTGCCGCTTGTCCGCGGCGCCGGTGCCCACCACAGCCTGTTTGATCTGCATGGGCGTGTACTCGCCAATCTCGAGCGCGCATTCCGAAAGTGCGACGAGTGCAGCACCGCGGGCATGCGCCGTGGGGATGGCGGAACGAACGTTGGCGCCAAAGTAGATGCTCTCGACAGCAGCCGTGTCGGGTCGATAACGCTCAACGACATCCTTAAGGTCATGGGCGATATGCGACAGGCGCACCGCGAGCGGACTTCCGGCACTGGTCTCGATGCAGCCATAGGCACGGCAGCGAACCTCGCCACGCCGCTCCTCGATAATCCCCCAACCCGTATGAGCCAAACCGGGGTCGATGCCCAAGATAACCAAGCCAACCTCCCCTCGCCACAAGCACAGCGCAAGACAAGGCCCCGCGCATCATTCACGAACGTCTGTTCTAGAATAACACAACGCTAGCCCTATAAGTCAGCCGAGATCGAATTGTAGGTTGAGTATACGCAAGCGAGCGCCTGCCAGAGCGAGCAAGGTGCCTTGGAAGAGGAGGGCATTGACCTGGCGGTCATGTCCGACGATTGAAAGGCAGATTGCCGCTCTGGCGGGCGCGCAGCGACCTAGTTCTGAGAGAAGAACGGGAATTGTCGGGGATCAACCGGCGGATGCGGCATCGGGCCACCCTGGGGACTACCTTGCGAGCCGCCCTGACCGCCCATCATCTTATCGATGGCGTCCTGAACCTCGCCCTCGAACTTTTTCATTCCCTCGTGCAAACGACGCTGACCGTCCTCAGAGCGCAGCTCCTCCATTTGCTCGGGCGAAATACCCAGTAGCTCGCCCAGCACGCCCATCATCTCGTTTCGCACGCGCTCGCTCGTATCCTCGTCAGCAAAGCGGCGCACCTCGGCGCGCGCCAGCGAATCGACCGTCATACGCTCCTTGCCGTTAAGCCCCAGGTCGGACCACGCGAGCATATACGGCCAGGCACGCTCGGCAAACGAACGGGCCGAGACGATCGGCGCCATCGGCAACATGCGGCGGGCAGCCTCACCCTGTCGAACGAGCATCAGCAGCAGCGAGCAAGCCTCAGGCTTGCCAGCGGCCATCGGAATGTCGTCGAAAGATCGATTGCGGTCCACGTGCGCCTCGAGCGCGCCATCGACCTCACCCGGCTCAAGCCCGCCAAGCAGCTGTGCCGCGCGGTCGAGCATATCGACCGGACCGTCGAGCGTCGAGAGCGCCTGCGCCAGCACGCGCTCCATACAATCTTCCACCGCGTTGAGCGTCACGAGCTCTTGGGGCACCACGGCAGACGTGCGGTTGCGCACACGCGCCACAAACTCAAGCGTCGACAGGTACACATCGCCAAAGGGCGCAAAGTCGCCCTGGTAGCCGCC
Source organism: uncultured Collinsella sp. (assembly GCA_900547715.1). GTDB lineage: Bacteria > Actinomycetota > Coriobacteriia > Coriobacteriales > Coriobacteriaceae > Collinsella. The sequence goes on from URHU01000092.1 coordinate 6,730, forward strand.
GCAAAGCGCCGGCGCCGCCAGCGCATACTCGGTTTTGGACAGCGGGCTCAGCGCCATCGCACCCAGCTCGAGCGCCGTGTCCTCCAGCATGAGGCCCAGCGTGCGCGAGCGCAGACGCTCGGCATCGCCCGCCGACACGTCGCGATCGAGCACACGCGCCGCATCCGGTGCATCGCGCTCGACAGTGCGAATGTGCAGACGCTCGGCAATGGCGCGGACGGCGGCACAGCGGGCAGCCTCGGCCTCTTCCTGCGCCGGCGTAAAGATACGGTTGCGCCCCAGCACCAGGCCAATCACATTGCGCGGGCCCAGAGCGTCGACGGCCAGCGCCGTCAGCAAAGACGACGGCAAGTCACCCTCGAGTGCCACCACAGCACGCGAAGCACCGTGGGCTCGGGCGTTGTCGCGCACGGCGAGCACCAGCGCCTGCCACAGCCACTCCTCGGAACGGAACTCGGGCAGTTCGTGATCTTCCAGGGCATCGAGCATCACGCCACGCTGAATCTCCTGAACCAGCAGGCTCTCCTCAAAACACGGTGCCTGGGCCACCACGCGACCGCAGTCGTCGAGCACAAACGAACCGCCGGTATACACCGACTCGTCATAGGCACCGACCGGCGCCATGCAGGCAAACCACACGCTGCGCTTGGATGCGATCTTGCGGTAGGTGCCGCTGCGAACGGCGGCAATGGCGGCAGTCTCGCGGTCGGTCATGTCAAACGCGTTGAATTGGAAATACGCAATGAGGTCAACACCAGTCGGCAGCATCTCGAGTTCGCGGTCCAAGTCAAAAATCACGGCGATGCGCACGCCGTCCACGTCGAACACCGGCGGCGCCCAACGTGTGT
>URHU01000093.1:0-7501 GCA_900547715.1 uncultured Collinsella sp.
CGAGATTTCTGCCTGTCTCGTGGGCTCGGAGATGTGTATAAGAGACAGCGCTTGCGGTGGTGCCGGCGACCATGATGCCCACGACGCCCATCGTGAAGTTGTAAACCTTGTTGCAGAAGTTCACGACGTCGACGTTCCACCAGTCGGGCAGCGTAAAGCCGCCGACCGTGGCGACAACGCCCGGCAGGGTCGAAATAAGCAGGAAGACAGAAGAAGACAGGATGATGGGCATTGCTGCCAAAAAGCCGTCTTTAATGGCCTGAAGGTAGATGTTCTTAGAGACCTTGTCGAAGTACGGCTGACCTTTCTCCAAGAACTTAACGATCGATTCCATAGTTCACGCTCCTCTTTGCATGAAATCTTAATGGCATGGACGTTGAAAACCTATATGGTCTCCCGCTTGCTAAAAGCCCGGGTGCAGGCGGGGTCGGTCCCAGGGGGAGAGAGGGGAGCGGCTGGGTTTGTATCGCATAGGGCCGCTCCCCTCTCGGGGGAAAGCGAGGCGATGCGCTACTGCGCGTCCGCCATAGTGTCGGCGAGCTCCTTGTACCAGAGTGCCGACTGCTTGATGTAGCGTTTTTGCGTGTCGAAGTCGATGTAGAACAGGCCGTAGCGCTTGTTATAGCCATTGGCCCACGAGAACTGGTCCTGCAGGCTCCAGATAAAGTAGCCCTGGACGTCGACGCCCTCGGCGTGCGCCTGGAGCACCTTCTCCATGTGCTGGTCGACAAAGTCGATGCGCTCGGGATCGGCGACGATGCCGTTTGCGTCGGGCTCGGGGTCCTTGTGGCCCAGGCCGTTTTCGGTGATATAGATGACGGGGAGGTTGGGATAGGTGGCGCTGATGTGCTTGAGCGTGTCGTAGAGGCCTTGCGGGTAGATGAGCCAATCCCAGTCGGTGGTGGGGATACCCGGCATATCGACCTGCTGCCCGACGCCCTTAAACTTAAAGCACGAGGTGCCCTTGTCTCCGGTGCCGTTAAAGCTGTTGGTTGACTCGCCATCGTAGGCGGCGATAAACGCCGACTGATAGTAGTTGAGGCCGAACATATCGTTGCGGGGCGCCGCCTTGGCGAGCTCCTCCATGTCGCTGTCCTCAACCGTAAGTGTGGCGTTGTTGGCACGCAGAATCTCGTTGATGAGTGAGAGGGTGCGCGCGGAGTAGTGACCCAGGAAGGCGCCGTCCATGATGAAGTCGGTGTAGAAGGCGTTGTACAGGTCGGCGGCGTGCTGGTCGGCGGGCGAGTCGGTGGCAGGATATGCCGGCGTCAGGACGTTGACCATGCCAATGCGTCCGCCCAGGTGCTCGGTCTCGTCAAGATCCTTATACAGGTTGACGGCGCGGGCGTGGGCAACGAGCTCGTTGTGCTGGCTCTGGATGCCGCTCGTCACATCAAAGTGATGGTTGGGCGGGAAGTTGCCTTGGATGTATTGGGAGTGCGAGAGGCTGATGAGCTCGTTGATGGTGAACCAATTCTTGACCTCGCGGAACTCGCGGAAGCAGAACTCGGCATAGCGCACATAGGCGTCGACGGTCTTGCGGTTGAGCCAGTCGCCCTGGTTGAACAGGGCGGCGGGGGAGTCAAAGTGATGCAGGGACACATAGGGCTCGACGCCATACTTTTTGCAGCAGGCGAACAGCTCGTGGTAGTGCTTAACGCCCTCGGCGAGGGGTTCGGCATCGTCGCCGTTGGGGAAGATGCGGGTCCAGGCGATGGACACACGAATGGCGTTGAGTCCATGCTCGGCAGAAAGGCGGATATCCTCCTCGTAGCGGTTGTAGAAATCACTGGCCGGGTCGGGCAAAAAGCGACCCTGGGCGACAAGGTAATCGTCCCACATGGTCTTACCCTTGCCTGCCACCTTCGTGGAACCTTCCGTTTGGTACGCGGCGGTTGCGGCGCCCCAAACAAAGCCCTTCGGCAGCTGCTGTACGCGGTTTAGCAAAGACATATGCATACACCCTCTCGTCTCGCTGTTCGATATTGTGCGTTTGCGCTCAGGAGGCTCCCTGGTTAGCGTTCAGCGGTGAAAAAGCCCGATAAACACTATCTTAAAATGATTAGAACCAAAATGAGCACGTGAACATTTGACAATGAGCACGTTAACATCCGGCTGGGATGTATAGAAACAAAACAACTTCAAACAGCCGCGAACGGTTGTATTTGTTCGGTAAGCGGTTTTGATTGACAGAAGTTTTCATGTTGTGGTATATGGCTCGGGTATCATGAGCACGTTATCAATGTATGTACGATGCGCCATGGGCGCGGGGAATAGTTGGGAAGCAGGTTAGCGTGGAAGGCATGGATCAGCAGACAAGGAATGGTCGTTCGGCGAGCGCGGCAGAGGTTGCGGCGCTCGCTGGCGTGAGCCGCCAGACTGTGTCTCGCGTGGTCAACGGTATGCCCAACGTGACGGAAAAGACGCGCAAGCGTGTGCTGGCCGCCATGGAAGAGCTGGGCTTTCGTCCCAATTTTGCTGGAGCGGCGTTGCGCGGCGGGTCGTATCGTTCTATTGGCCTGTGCATGTACAACATCACACGTGTCGGTAACCTGGCGACGCTCGAGGGTATCATGCAAGCGGCGCGCGAGCACGATTTTGCCGTCACTATGATCGAGATGGGCGGCGACAAGCCCTATGCACTTGCCGATGCCTCGCGCCGCATGGTCGAGCGACCCGTCGACGGCATGATTCTCAACATGAACCGCATGGCTCCCGATTTTGAGGAGTTTGTTCCCCAGCCGGGAGTGCGAACGGTCATCCTGTCCATGTATGCGCATCCGCGCTGCACGACGATCGACTCCGACCAGTATGGTTCGTGCGAGCTGTTGACCAATTATCTGCTGGAACATGGTCACTCGAATATGCGGTTTGTGGCGGGTCCGGAAAACTCGATTTCCTCGCGTTTTCGTGAGGCCGGTTGGCGCGATACGCTGGGTCGTGCTCATGTCGATGCCGCTCCGATGCTGCGTGGCGATTGGAGTGCGGACAGTGGGTACGCCATGGGCGAGCGGATTGCGGCCGAGGTGCTTGCCGGCGGGTCGCAGGCGCCGACTGCCGTGCTTGCGGCAAATGACCAGATGGCGCTGGGCGTTATCGCCGCGCTCGAGAACGCGGGCCTGTCCGTGCCCGACGACGTGAGCGTGGTTGGTATCGACGACGCACTCGAGGGACTTGTTCCTCACAATCGGCTGACGACGCTGCGATTTGATTTGCGCGGTGTCGGTAAGCTTGCGTTTGAGGCGGCGATTGGAGCGAGCTCGTCTATCGAGGCGATTCATGTGCCGAGTACGCTGGTCGAACGCTCGACTGTTAGGGACATACGGGGTTAGGTCCTACTCCGTTTGTCTCGATTTGTAACAGGTAGACGGTCAAAAGCGGGCTACGTGTTACAGATTTAGATTCTTCGGAAAGAGCAATCCTGTTCGTCTCAATCTGTAACAGCTAGGACCAAAAAACTCAGCTAGATGTTACAGATTGAGACGAACGGCTTCCGACCTGAACAAAAAGGTCGGGGGCGGCTCGCCGTGTGACGTGCCGCCCCCGGCTGAGAAATGGGGACAGGTTATGTGGGCGGTGCAACTCCGCCAACCGCTCGTCGCAAGCCGCTAGTCCAGACGACGGGTCTGCGCCACGTGCTTATACCAGTATGCGCTTGCCTTGGGCGTGCGCTTCTGGGTTTCAAAGTCAACGTAGAAGAAGCCGTAACGCTTGTTGTAGCCATTGGTCCAGGAGAACTGATCCTGCAGGCTCCACAGGAAGTAGCCGCCCACGTTGACACCCACCTCCATGGCCTTGAGCAGCCAGCGCAGGTGCTGCTCGATGTAGTCGATGCGCGGCTGGTCGTCCACAAAGCCGTCTTTGTAGGGGTCCTTGTAGCCCATGCCGTTCTCGGTGATGAAGATCTGCTTGTAGTTGGGGTAGCGCTGCTTAATGTAGACGAGCAGATCGAACAGGCCCTCGGGATAGATGATCCAGTCCCAGTCGGTGGTGGGGACGCCGGGCTTGTTCACATGCTCGCCAATGCCCTTAACGCGCCAGCGGCCGGTGCCCTTCTCACCCGTACCGTTGTGGTGCAGGTCGTTCTCGCCGTCGTAAGCCTTCAAAAAGCGGCACTGGTAGTTGTTAACGCCCAGGTAGTCGTTGTAGAGCGCTGCCTCGCGCATAATCTCGAGGTCCTCGTCCAGGATCTGGATGGTGCCGCCCGAGACGGCAGCCAGGCGGTTGGCACACTCGAGGGTGTCGGGCGCGTAGTCGCCGCGGAAGGTGGCGTCGAGCAAGAACTGGTTTTGCAGCACGTGCTCGTTGTTGGCGGCCTTGATGTCGGCGGGATCGTTCTCGTTGAGTGGGTACTTAAACTCCAGCGACTGGATGACGCCGATCTTGCCCCTAAAGCCGCCGTTGTGGAAGGCCAGCACGGCCTTGGCGTGGGCGAGCATCATGTTGTGCTCGCACTGGAAGGCCTCGGCCAGATGCGCCTTGACGCCACCGGGGAAGGTGCCCTCGATGTAGGTGTTGGAGGCGTCGGCCCAGATCTCGTTAAAGGTGAACCAGTAGGTCACCTGGTCGGCGTACTCCTTAAAGCAGAAGGTGGCAAAGTCCACAAAGGCATCGATGGTCTCGCGGTTGAGGAAGTCGCCCTTCTCAAAGAGGGGAAGCGGCGTATCGAAGTGATGCAGCGTGACAAACGGCTCAACGTGGTGCTTGTGGCACTCGGCGAAGAGATCGTGATAGAACTGCACGCCCTCGGGGTTGATTTCGCCGGCGCCGTTGGGGAAGATGCGGCTCCAGGCGATGGAGAGGCGAATGCCGTTGATGCCAAATTCCTCGCACAGCTCCAGATCGACGGGGTACTGGTTGTAGAAGTCCGAAGCGGGATCGGGGGAAAAGCGCCCCTGGGCCTCCAGGAAGTCGTCCCAGGCAACCTTGCCTTTACCGTGGGTGCGGGTCTCGCCCTCTACCTGGTAGGCAGCAGTGGCGCCGCCAAAGACAAAGTCCTCGGGAAACTGCGCAGGCGGGTTGGTGACGCTAGCAGGGTTAACGGACATGATGATCCAATCGTCTAAATCGAAGGGCCAGCCGGTTTTGGATAGTCGGCTGGCCCTGAGCGTTACTTACTTCGAAAGTTGTTCGGCGACGAAGGCGAGAGACTTATCGCCGTTCTGGGAGAGCTCGATGTACTGCTTGCCGCGGCAGGCGACGCATTTGTTGCCCACGCGCTCGCAGTCCTTCTGCAGGTCGGCCAGGTAGCTTGCGGCCTGCGGGGCCAGTACGACCAGGTCAAAGTCGGGGAGCATGTCCACGTGGTTGCCATAGGCCTCGGCAGCGGTTTCGAGGTTAATGCCGCGCTCCTTGGCAGCCTTGGCCAGCGCGTTGGCGAGCAGGCCCGAGGTTCCGCCGCCCTGGCAGAGCACGAGCACGCGCTTGCCGTTGAGGTCGCTGGCGGTCGTTGCCTCAGTGGCGACAGCGGCGGGAGCGGCGGGGGCGGCGGGGGCGTCGGCCTTCACGGCCTCGGCAGCAGCGCCGGCGGCAACGCTCTTGGCGTCAGCCTTGCCCTGGAAGGCATCGTTGAGCTTAGCGGCCTTCTCGGCGTTCTTGGCGGCGAGCTCCTCCTGGGAGATCTCGGCCTCCTCGGCGCACTTCTGGGCGTCATAGGCACGGAAGAACGGATAGTACAGAGCAAAGTCGACGACCAGGATGATGGCGAGCATCACAAAGGCGAGCGGCTGGAAGCCCAGACCCATGATGGTGCCGATGGGGCCGGGGACAGTCCAAGGCAGGGTGTACATAAAGCCGTTCATGCCCAAGAAGTCGATAAAGATCTTGAGGATCCAGATGTTGGCGATCGGGGCAAAGACGAACGGGACAAAGAAGACGGGGTTGAGCACGATAGGCGCGGCGAACAGCAGCGGCTCGTTGACGGCAAAGCACACGGGGACGATAGCGGCCTTGCCAACGGCGCGCATCTCCTGGGACTTGGCCAGGAAGCAGAACATAAAGACCAAGACGAGTGTGGCGCCGGTGCCGCCCATGCAGACGACGAAGTATTGGGCACCCTGGGTCAGGACGGCGGAGGCGTGCTGACCAGCCTGGAACGCAGCCAGGTTGTCGGTCATGTTGGCAACGAGGGCGGCGGCGATGGCGGGCTCGACGATCGAGGGGCCGTGGACGCCCACGAACCAGAAGAGGCTCATGGCGCCGTAAATCACAGCGAGGCCGATGTAGCCGTCGGCAGCGGTGAACAGGGGCTGGAACACCTGGATGACGCCCTGGGCAAAGCAGAAGCCAAAAGCAGCGCGGAAGACGATGTCAAAGACCCAAAAGACGGTGATGCAGACGGAGAAGGGGATGATGTCCTTAAAGGTCTGCGAGATGTTGGGCGGAACCTGCTCGGGCATCTTGACGGTGATGTTGCGCTTAATGAAGAACTTGTAGATGATGCCGGTCACAAACGCAGCGATGAAGGCAGTCAGCAGGCCCTTGGAACCAAGGTAGGTGGTGTTGAAGCCGCTGGCGGCGTCCGTGGCGATCGTGTCGCTCGAAAGGAGCAGGAAGCCGATGATGGCCGCGCACATGCACGAGATGAAGTTGATCTGGTTATTCTTGGGCAGGTCGCGGTTCTGCGCGTCGGCGAAGTGCTTGGCGGTGGTGGCGGCACAAGCGATGGCCAGGATGCCCATGGAGTAGTTGTAGCACTTCCACAGGGCGTTGTTGATGTCATCGGGCCAGTAGAAACCCCAGATGTTGGGGACTGAGGCTACCAGGCAGAAGATGGACGAGAAGATGATGATGGGGATGACGGAGATAAAACCGTCGCGGATCGCCTTGAGGTACTTGTTGCGGGCGATCGCGTTGAAAAAGGGCTGGCCCTTTTCGATGGTGGCGATGAGTTGCTCCATGCAAAGCTCCTAAGAGTCGGTGGGTTGGCAACGATGGTAGCTTTTGACGTTTGCTTGCCAAAATGTTGACGTTGCCATTTTACGACACAAAAAAGACGCGAACCGGTGGACCCTGTGCCTGTGGACCGCCGATTCCTTGCGCATAAACGTTTGAGCCGCCCGGTGGCTCTGTGTTTGCGCAATGGCAACGTTAACATTTGTGCTACAAAAGCCGCTCGGAGAAGCAAGATTGTCGGTGAACGGTAGGTTTTGGGTGGTAAGCGTATTGTGGGGGAGGCGTTGGATATACTTGAAGGCGTTAAAAATGACTGCGTAGGATGCCACCAATGGCATCGTTGACACGGAAAGATCGACCTATGGCCGCTGTTAAAAAATCGGTATCCGTCAAAGACGTAGCGCGCCTCGCGGGCGTCTCGGAACAGACGGTCTCGCGCACCGTGCATGATTCGCCCAGCGTACGCCCCGAGACCAAGGAGCGGGTGCGCGCCGCCATGCGCGAGCTTGGCTATCGTCCAAACTTTGCCGGCCGGTCACTGCGTCGCGGAAAGTTTAAGACCTGTCTCTTATACACATCTGACGCTGCCGACGATCTTACGCGTGTA
>URHU01000094.1:0-7435 GCA_900547715.1 uncultured Collinsella sp.
TACACGCGTAAGATCGTCGGCAGCGTCAGATGTGTATAAGAGACAGGCCTTCTGTGTCGTATACAATCCGTGCGTTGCGCGGAATATCAGGTTGTTCCCACCAGCTGACCTGGTATTTGACCCCACACTTGCGCACCGGGGTGTTTGCTCGGGAGGCCGCAGCCACCTTCACGACTGGCCCGCTCGCCCGCGAGGCGGTATTGCCCCAAAGAAAGTAGAACGGACGGTGCGGCTTACATCTAGGACGCGCCATGATCGCGCCGCGCGCACGCGGTCGCTTACGTGGATCCCTTTGACCGCGTCTGTCTTGGACTAGGACGGGCATTTCGTCCGTCCGCAACCACAGCCTGGCAGGAACGTAGCGCATTATAGCTAAGTTCAAGCTAAAGTTTAAGGTTAGGGGCGTCATTCGCATCGCGAGTACAGATTTCGCAGGTCGGAGCGGGCTATTCGTGCCCCCATGAAGCCCGGAGCTCCCCCACGGGGAGCTCCGGGGCACCCGTCTCAGGGTGCCGTGTGCAAAAAACGGCAAATATGAGTACTGTTACCAATTTAGTAGCAGCGTATTACCGCCTCACGAGCCCTTTTTGAGTTCCGCACAGCCTGCTTGGCGCCAAGATATTCCACATTCGTTTATTATCTCTTCGCTGAATCCAGATTTTCGGCCCAAGTTTCTTTGTTTTTGCTGTCACTAATCTAGTAACAGTACTCATATTTGCCGTTTTTTGCACAGAGCATATAAACAGGCCCCCTATAAAGCCATGGTTTTACGCTGGCTTGAGCCCAAAGCACGCTCGGAGCGTATTCAGCAGAGCATCTTGCCTCTTTCGACGAGCCTCTACGCGATTCTGATATCGCTTACCCATACGCTGGTGGATGCGCCATGCGAGCGCTTCCATCGCTTCCATGTCGCGGAGCATTTCGTTGTTGACCGTCGCGACCTCGATTCCCATAGTAATCAAGCCCGTGTTGCGTTTTTCATCATGGATACGTCCCCTCCGGGAGGAATGGCCCAGCTCACCGTTGTATTCCAGGTCAAACTGGGCTGCTTCCTGATACGCATCGCAAACTGCATGCGGCATCCCCGAGATTGCCTGCGCGCGGTCATCGAACTCGATCTTGTAGTCGGTCTTAAAGGGACCGCAGGCGAATCCGCCATAGGAAAACGGAAGCGAAAACAGAGCGAGCATGATGCACTCCATGGGCGAGCGCAGATTTTCTGACAGGTAGGGACACAGGCGCAGCAGCTGTTTGGCCACATTCCCCTTGCATGCCGCGAGGTAATCTACCAGGCAATCGGGTGTCAGCACGGACTCGACCTCAAAGTAACCGACATCTGGCGGCTGGTCTTTGTCCTTTGCCAATTTGTTCACGACAGGCGAGGTGTAGGGAGGCAGATACTTCCCGCGGTCACTCAGTGAAATCTTAGAGCACAGCTCCTGGGCCAGGGCAAATGCCTGGATGCAGCCGACCTCGCGCGCGACGGCTACGCAAAGGGCCTCGGGAGATAGACTGTACACCCCCGGTTCCACCTCTAGAATCGAGCCGGCGGGCAACTCGGAGCATACGGACCAGCTCACGCCAAGAATACGGCGGCGCTGCGCTGCAGACCCTACCAGCAAGCACAAATCCTCTTGCACCTCGCCGCTTGCGGCCCCAATCCGCACCAAATCGGGAAGATAGATGTCCTCGGTCGAGGGCGACGACGTGCGCAGCACACGGCGCTCTTCATCGGGATTAAGGTCCTTCCAGCTTATGTAGCCCATCTGCCGGCGCTCGGCGCGCATCATGCGCAGCGCCGAGGCACCCGTCAGAATTACGGAAGCAGCCAGCTGCTCGCTTGCAGGCTTGCCACGCTGCCCGATCTTTATTGCCATCTGAACCACCCCTACCAAACGCGTGCGATAGCAAGGCCATCGACTGCCGCAGCGCCGGCGCGCTTGAGTTCCGCCGAAGCCGCTGCCATCGTCGCACCCGTGGTGATAACGTCGTCGATAAGCAGCAAGCGGCGGCCGTGCACGTCCTCAACCGTCTCGTACATACCTCGGGCACGCTCGCGGCGCTCCTCACGACCGAGTTCGCGCTGGTCGCCATGCCCGTACTTGACGAGGGCATCGAGCAGGGGAACACCCGACAGCTCGCAAAATGGGCGCGCAATGGCCTCCATATGATCAAAACCACGCCGCCGAAACGCTGCCGCCGTCGCAGGCACAAACACCACCGCATCCGCACCGGACAGCACACCTCCGTAGCGATCGGGCGCTACGACCTGGGCATGCAGGGCGGTGTCGTAGAGCAGCTCCGCCAGATACGGAGCCAGACGTCGCTCGCCCGCGTCCTTGTACGCTTTAATGATGCGCGGCAGCGGATGCGCATAGACGGCGCACGCCAGGCAGCGGTCGAGCGCCTCCGCCATTGCCAAGGACGTGCCCTCGACCGAACACTCAGTGCACAGCAAATCCCCAAACGGGGCGCCGCATCGGGTACAGCTATGACGTGGGTCGATGAGCGTGAGCGCGGCCAGGCAGTCTTGGCAAATAAGCGCACCGGCGCGCTCGCAGCCGGCACATCGTGTTGGCGACAATGCCTCGAGCGCCTCGCGTGCCACCCGCTCGGCAAACGGTAGCAATTCGTCCGCAAACGGTAGGGCACCGGCACCCTGCAGACAGCTCAATATGTTCAGATGGCTCTTCAAGACACAACCCTCCCTACGTTCGGTCGCAGGGAGGGTTGTTGATTCGGCGCTATGATACCCCGATGCGCTCGGGGCAAGGCGGGCTAAATCCGCTCGCGGGCGTTATTCGCCGGCAGGCGGTTGTGGTGCGGACGAAGACGGGGTCGAGCCCTCGCCACCATCCTGGCGCGGCTTGCGGGAACGGCGACGGCGACGGCGCTTTTGACCCTGGTCGGCCGAGCCCTCGCCACCGCGATCCTCGCGCGGCTCGCGCTCGTCGCGAGCGGCGCCACGCGAAGCCTTGGCAGCCGCTCCCCCGCCATCTCCGGGACGACGGCGCGTGACCTTGACCTCGCCATCCGAGACCTGATCGGCCACGGAGGGCACTGAGGGCTTCTGCTGCGCGCCCGAGGAATGGCGACGGCGCGGGCGCGGCGCGCGCTCCTCCTCGCCACGTGACTTGCCGCCCTTGTCGGCAGGCGCGTCGGAGGCCGAGGCGCCCTTGGAAGCGGCACCAGCCTCGCGAGCAGCTGCGGCGCGGAAGGCGTCCTCGCGCTCCTCGCTCGACAGATGACGGCGGCGGCGACGTGTGGGGTTCATGCCGCCACCGCGATTCTGCTGCTGGGGCTGCTGAACCTCGCGCTCGCGAGAGGCGTTCTTGCCCGCGGCTGCAACCTCGGTAGCATCGCCCGAGCCCGCGCGCTTGCGACGGCGACGGCCATCGGCCGCCCCCTCGGCCTCGGGTGTCTCGGCCTTACCGCGGCCTTTTCCGCGGCCACGGCCCTCGCCCTGACCCTGACCGGCGCGAGCATCGGATTCAGCATCGCGACGACGGCGCTTGGGCATCGACGTGCCGGCCAGACGGTCGGCACTCGACAGGCCATCGCCCACATCGACGCCGTTTTCGCGATCGAGCTCCATGAGCGCCAGGCGCATCTCGGGCGACTCGATGCGCTCGAGCACGTCGCGCGTCACGCAGTCGGGGCGGCAGTTGCAGCCCTGCTCGGCGGCCTTCTTTTTGCAGCCCTCCGAGCACGTCATATCGGCTAGGTTGACCTTAAAGACTTTGCCGTTCTCCAGGCGCAGCACCAGCTGCTCACGCGGCGTGTCATACTCCTGGATACGCGCCTTGCCAAGCGGCGTATCGATGAGCGTCTTCTTTTTGGGCGCACGGCTCTTAAAGTCCTTGTAGGCCTCGAACTCGTAGCGCAGGCAGCACATCAGACGACCGCACACGCCGCTGATCTTGGAGGAATTGAGCGGCAGGTCTTGCTCTTTTGCCATGCGAATCGAGACGGGCTCAAACTGTCCGCCAAAGCGCGTGCAGCAGAGTTCCTGTCCGCACTGGGCATAGCCGCCCACCAGGCGGGTCTCGTCGCGCACGCCGATCTGGCGCATGTCGACGCGAATGTGCAGCGTCGAGGACAGATCCTTGACGAGCTGGCGAAAATCGACGCGCTCCTCGGCCGCAAAGTAGAACACGGCCTTCTCGCCGCCAAACAGGTACTCGACGCCCACCGGCTTCATCTCGAGGTCGAGCTCCTTGACCAGGCGGCGGAAGTCGACCATGGCCTCGTCGCCCTGGATGGCCAGGTCGTCGGCAAGCTGGAGGTCGATGTCGCTCGCCACGCGCAGCACGGGCTTGAGCGGCTGACCGATCTCGTCTTGCGGCACCTCAAAGGGATCGGCCGTGACCAAGCCAATCTCGGTTCCGCGCTCGGTGGAGCAAATGGCATAATCGGCCTCGAGGATATCCAGATCCTGCGGATCGAACCACAGGTCGCGCGAGGCGTAGGTAAACTTAACGGGTACGACTAACGGCATTTCAGTGCCTTCCTGATATCGAACAGCATGACCTCGATGGCCAGCTGAGGAGTAACGTTTCTGGCGATGTTGCGCTCGGCGGTTGCGACCGCCTCGAGCGCCCGCGTGGCACCCGCAACATTCGTCGCGGCGGCAAGCCGCCCGATCGTGTCGCGCACGTCCTCGTTCACAACGTCTGCCGCCTCGTCCTGAAGCGTCAGCAGCACGTCGCGCATGAGCGTCCGCGCGCTCGCCAGCGCTTCCATAATACCCGAACGCTCGCGCGCGTTGAGTTCGCGCTTGTTGCGGTCCTCAAGCTGCTTCAATGCTCCACGCGACAGGTAGTCGGCGTTTTGCTCGAGCACCTTTTCCTGCGTGGACTTGACCTCGGCGAGCGGCGCCTTAACGGCGACGATGAGTGACTTGGCACGGCTGAGCACGTCGGCCTCGTCGGCGGCGATGAGCGAATCGATGGCGCGAACCATCTGACGGCGGGCGTCCTGGCGCTCGGCGCTCTTGAGGAACTCGATGCCACGCGTGGGGCTTCCCGCCACGGCGACGGCCATGCGGCAACGCGCGGGGTCCTGACCGGTGGCGCGGCTCACGGCCTGCGCGGCGACGGCGGGCGATACCAGCCGAAACGGCACGCACTGGCAGCGGCTCACGATGGTGGGCAACATCACGTCTGCCGAGGTGCCCAACAAGATAAACATAACGCCCTCGGGCGGCTCCTCGAGTGTTTTGAGCAGTGCGTTGGCGGTGTTGGCGCGCAGCTGCTCGGCACGGTCAATGATGTAGACCTTGGCCTTGGCGCGGATGGGCGCCAGGGGTACGTCGTCGAGTAGCTCGCGCGTCTGGGCGATGAGGTAGCCCGTGGCGCTCTCGGGCGTGTAATAGTGCACGTCGGGGTGCGTATGGCGGGCGACGCGCACGCAGCTATCGCATGAGCCGCAGCCATCCTGCTCGCACAGGAAGGCTTGGGCGAGCGCCCACGCGGCGTCGAGCTTGCCCGCGCCGGGCGCGCCCAAAAACAGGTAGGCGTGCGATGCGCGACCGCTGGCGACGGCATTGGTCAAAAAGTCGCGCACGCGCTCTTGGGTGTCAAGCTTGGCCAGCAGGCTTGTCTGAGTGGGGGCCATGTTACTCGGCCTCCTGGGCAAGCGCGGCGGTGACGGCGTCCTGGGAAATGTCGAGGCCGTAGACGCGAACCTGCTCGACCGTCCGCGCGAAGACGTCCTCGATGGACGCGGTCGCGTCGATGAGCTTTACGCGGTTTGGTTCCTCGGCGGCGATGGCGCAAAATCCCTGGTAGACACGCTCTTGGAAGACCATGCCCTTAGCCTCCATGCGATCTGCCGCGCCACGGGCTGCCATGCGCAGCGCCGCCTGCTCGGGCGTGATGTGATAGACGAGCGTGAGCGCCGGGTGCGTCCCCGCGACGGCCAGGTTGTTGGCATCGCGTACTATCTGGCGATCGAGGCCATCGGCAAACGCCTGATAGCAAGTTGTGGAATCGTAGAAGCGGTCGCACAGGACCACCTTGCCGGCAGCAAGGGCAGGCGCGATGACCTCGTGCACCAACTGGGCGCGCGCGGCCTCGTAGAGCAACAACTCGCAGGTGTCGCCCATCGCCGTATTGGCGGGGTCGAGCAGCAGAGCACGGATCTTTTCGCTGATGGCGGTACCGCCCGGCTCGCGCAGGGTCACAACCTGGTAGCCGGCAAGGTCGAGCGCACGGGCAAGCAGGCGCGCCTGCGTAGATTTACCGGCGCCATCGACACCCTCGAGCGTAATGAAGCTATGTTGAGCGGGCTCAAAAGCCATGGGCGCAGCCCCTTCCTACAAGGCGCGTAAATGCAGATATATCAACCAAGCCATGATACCCCAGTGCTCGGTGCGTCCCCAATGGCTAAAGGTGCCTTTCCGAAGTTGCGGTGAAATAGGGACCGATTGAAGCTCTGAGACCGCCAAACAGTCCCTATTTCACCGCAACTTATGATGGAGAATTTTGGACGCTGGGTATAATCGTCGTATTGCATTGAAATGTGGCGAAAGGAGTGGCAATGTCTCGGTATTGCGCCTCGTGCGGCAAGCTTCTTGCAGATAATGCCAAGTTCTGCACCTCGTGCGGTGCACCCGTTGAGCAAACAACCGCGAGCGATAGCCAGCCCGCTTTTGAGCAGACCGGCTCCCTCGATACGCCGCAAGCCAAGGCGGACGACCCCCTCGCCTATCGCCCCGAACCCGCCGCAGGCCCCGCGGCCGTCGAGACCACGCAGCGCATACCCGTCGCGAGCGGCTCGTCCCAACAGGAGCCGGCTCCCGCATACGCGCCCGCTTCGCCACAGACCCCCGCCCCCAAAAAGAGCGGCACCGGGCCGCTTATCGCCGTTATCGTTGTGCTGGTGGCAATCATCATCGCCCTGGTCGTTTTCTTTGTGATCAAGCCTTTCGACAGCGCCGCCACGCAGACGACTGCCGAGGTAGCTAAGCTGCACCATGACGTCGACGACGATGACCTAAAGCCTCTCGGCGATCCCAACAGCCTGTACGACGATGATGACGATGACGACGAGGATGGCGGCGAAGCAACGCTCTCCGAGCAGAACCTCTACCGCCGACTGAGCGAATACTACGACTTGCTCGAAGACCTCGACAACTACGTCCGTGGCTGCGCGCAGAACTTCAACGGCAGCTATCTGGAAGAAGATCGCACCACCCGTCAAAATCTCGCCGACGTCGCCGAGCGCACAGAGGACACCATCGAGCAGTATTACGACATCGTCGAGGACCTGGACGTCCCGACGAGCTCTAAGAACTACAGTTCCTGGAAAGACATCGTTGCCCTGTATGACGACCTGGATCACCGCATTGACGCAATCTGTGATGCCTGGGAGATCAGCCTGAAATCTGTCTCTTATACACATCTCCGAGCCCACGAGACAGGCAGAAATCTCG
>URHU01000095.1:0-7262 GCA_900547715.1 uncultured Collinsella sp.
ACCGAGAGCGAGCACGCCAGCGATCGCTTCATCCCCGTCTTCGATCCTGACAAGAACGCCGACGAGCTGTTCGACTACGAGGCAAAGTGGAATGCCAGCTTTGAGTGGACCGAGAATGACCCCGTCAAGTACAACGGCAAGACTTGGCGCAACGCTTCCTATACACACTCGGGCGGCGTAACGACCGAATACTTCACCGACGTTGACGGCGGCAGTGTGTATGTGCGTATCGACAACGTCGAGGAGCACAAGGACGCCGTCGAGACCATGATGAAGTCTCTGGAATTTGCCGACGACATCGCCGAGGCCAAGACCGAGGCCATGGACGTCAAGCTCGACGATATCGAGATCAAGCGCTAAGCGACTGGCGAGCGCAACGGGAAACACGGTCGCAGTGCAAACAAGCGACGGTACCCCAGCGCTTCGTACCCAGGGAGGGCCGGTAAACCGACCCTCCCTTTCTTATGCCTGTAGCCGACGAACGCGAGGATGCCGGACGCCGGAACCGCCCCAAATGTGGCAACAGTACGAAAACGACAAACACCGCAACACGTCCGCCCACCGATTTATTGCGCCGCGCAGACAATTAAACCAGCATCTTTAAACATCTGGGCAGTATAGTGACCAAAACTATCGCATAACCGCACTCTGCGAATGGAGAAGTTATGGCCGAACACCATGCCATCAGCCGCCGAGCGTTTACGCTGGGCCTAGGGCTTGCGGCGTTGTCACCACTTGCAAGCCTGCCCGAAACCGCAGCGCCGGGCATTCCCCTGCGAGCGGCATTTGCAGACAACACACCCGCACCGTCGGACAGCCTCGACAATTTCGTCATTCGCCTTCGCCCCGCGGGCTATTTTCGCACCGCGAGCGTCAACCAAGACGGCAACGTTCGCGGCAACGTCTGCCACCTGTTTAACGACGGCACGTCCAGCAAGCTCATCCTTGAGAACGTAACGACCAAGAATGACGATACAAACTGGTATGCTATCCGCACCTTGCTCAATTTCGAAGAGCATAAAAAGACGGGCTACAGCATTTGGTCGGTCGACGACGACTCTGACAAAGATGGAAAGGTCATCCACGTATGGGGCGGCGAGTATGACAACAAGCCCAGCCGCGCTTTTGCGTTCGAGCGTCAATCAAACGGAACCTATATCATCCGAGACCGCACGGTCGAGAAAGAAACCGAGAAAAAAGACATTAAGTACCTGGCAATAGAATCGAACGGCGAAGACCAGGACAACAATAAGATCTGCCATAAGAGTAAGAGCATTCCGTGGGAGCTCGAACTTATCGGTTACGACATGAAAAAGAACGATGCCACGGTTAGCAGCCTCGACTGGATCACGTACAGCAGCTACGTCGACGGACCATGTTGGATGAAATACGTCGACGACAACAAGTTCCTCGACGAGCTGAGCATCCCGGGTACGCACGATTCGGGCACCTGCAGCGTGGACAACGACACTGAGCCCCAATCCTCGCAAGTAAAATGCCAGCAGGATTACATTCCCACGCAGTTGCTCGAAGGCATTCGCTATTTTGATATCCGGATCGGAAAGGGCGATGACCCCGGCATCGACCACGGGATTTTCTACCTACTCAAAAAAGACGGGAACTATCTGCATCTCTCCGATGTCATCGGGTACTTCAAAACGTTTTTGAACGAAAACCCGTCAGAAGCGCTCATCATGCTCGCATCGCGCGGCAACGATGAGGCTACCGACGAAAGCATAACGACGGCCTTCGCCAAGGTTATGGCCGATAACCCCAACCTGTTCTACACGTCGAGCCACGTCCCCACGCTGGGCGAGGTGCGCGGAAAGATCGTCCTGCTGCGTCGATTTGGGCTCGCCGGCAACAGCGTAAGCGGCCACACGTGGGGCCTCGACCTCACCCAATGGGATGACAAGATCAAGGCGCATTCCGGGCAGTCGATGTGTCTCGTCCAAGACGCGCGGGGATTTGAAGCCATAGGGGAAACGGGCAATGAAGAGCCCTATTGCACCAAGGTATATGCCCAGGACAAGTACAAACTCACGGGAACCGACAAGCTCAGCTGGGTCGATAATGCGCTGAAGGAAACGACCGGGCGCACGTGCAACAAGGTGGACGTCGTGGACGATGCCGGGGCCGAGGTGCAAGTCCAGGAGCGTTGCTGGTCTATCAACTACACCAGCTGCACGGGCTTGTCGCACGGAGGCAATCCTTTTACCTCGGCACGAGTAGTCAACGAGCATCTGTACAAGAGCCCGTACATCAATCCCAGCGGCACCGAGGATACAAAGTCAGATTACCTCAAGCACATTGGCATCATCGCATCCGACTTTGTTGATGCGGCGCTGGCCCGGAGCATCTACCAGCGCAATTACGATACGGAGCACAAGCAGACGGCTTCGTACTATCTCCCGTACTATCTCCCGACCCGCATGCGCATGACGTACGGCGACTCGCTGAGCGATGCCTCATTCCAGGATGGCAAGACCGTTGGCGAGGGCCGTTTCCGCCTCGTTAACAGCAGCAACGTACTCAACGTGGCCGCTTCTGGCAGCGCGTTTGCCATCGAATACGTGGATGTCGACGCCCTGGGCAACGAGACCGCTACAGGGCTGCAGGGATCCGTGCCCATCGATATCGATCCGCTCGCGCTGACGCCCCATTTTGAGGGACTCGAAGGCCTTAAGGCCGGCGAAGACGTGCGCGCCAAGATTGCGGCATCACTCGAGGGCAAGCTCGAAACCGATGCCTGCACGGCTCAGCTCGAGTTTGTGCACGACGCGGACGGCGCTCCGGGCACGGCAATGGTCGAGGGCGAGGCATTTACCGCGGGAACGTACTGGGTGCGCGCGAACGGTCTTTTGGGCGACGCGGCGCAAAACTACAAGCTTGCTAATGACGGAGCCGCGAGCTTTACCGTAGCGGCCTCGAGCAGTGCAGGCGGCACCGGCACCGACGGTGGCACGGGTTCCAACGCAGGCAGCGCTGATAAGAACGGTAAGGGCAACAAGGGCAAGAACTCGGGCGGAAAACTCGCCGACACGGGCTACGGCTCCGGCATTGCCGCCGGGCTCGCTGCCGCCGCCGTAGCGACAACGGTCGCCGGCGCGGCAATGCTTGCTAACGACCGCGAAAACGCTGGGGACGGTAGCGAATAGGCAAGCCGGCCTTTTAGACACATCGACTCAATGGGGGGCGCAGGACACCGTTCTGTGCCCCCGATTTTTACCTTGGCCCAAACGCCGCCATAGGCTACATCACCATGTTCAGCGCGTTAACAAACTCCTGGGCCTTCGCACGGCTGCTCAGGCTAAAAACACAAGCAGTCAACAGCCTGTTACGCAGAAAAACATCGCGGCCCTTGATCCTGTTGACCCCCGTAATGTCCTTAAGATAGACAATCTCGGTGTGCTTGCCACCAAAAGTGCCCTTCTTGAGCACCTCAATACGGTTGGGGTAGATCTTGACGTCTTTATACCTACCCGAACCTTTGTCCTGGAATAGCAGCGTGTTATTGTCCATACGCGTCACTCCCGTGGGATTCGCTAAAACTGCCTCTATGGTCACATTTTAGTCACCGCAAGGCCCCATGCGAAGATGTCAGACAGCACAGCAATTCGTGTCCGCGCGAGGCTTTAAACTAAATGCGATAAAGACGCATTCCACAAAAGGAAAGTGGGGCGACAGTGATGGGCGAACTGGTAAACCGTGGAGAATCGGCAATCGTGCCCGAAGGTTTTTACAAGCAGGTCTCCTCGATTCTCAACGCCGCTCGCGACAAGGCCTATACCGCCGTTAACTTTGCGATGGTTGAGGCATATTGGGAGATCGGCAAGAGTATTGTTGATGAACAGGGCGGAGAGGGGCGCGCCAAGTATGGAGAGGCGCTGCTCAAGGCCCTCGCAATCAGACTTACCAAGGATTTTGGTAAAAGTTTTGAAGCAAGAGAGCTGCGCAAAATGCGTCAGTTCTATCTTGCATTTCCAATTCGGGACTCACTGCGTCCCGAATTGAGCTGGACACATTACCGCAGGTTAATACGCATTCCTGACCCCGAAGCTCGCACCTGGTACATGAACGAATGCGCCGATTCTCGCTGGAGCACGCGTCAGCTCGAACGCCAGATCAACACCATGTTCCGCGAGCGCCTACTTGCCAGCAAGGACAAAGAGGCCGTCACCCAGGAAATCCAAGAGAGCGCCCCGGCTCGTCGCCCCGAGGATATCATCCGCGACCCATATGTACTGGAGTTTTTAGGTTTCTCGGACGATGCTACGTTTCGCGAGAGCGATCTAGAGCAGGCGCTCATCACGCATCTTCAGAAGTTCCTGCTGGAGCTTGGCCGTGGCTTCGCTTTCGAGGCGCGCCAAAAGCGCATCACCTTTGATGGACGCCATTTCTATATTGACCTTGTTTTTTACAACTATCTGATGCGCTGCTTCGTGCTCATCGACCTTAAGACCGATGACCTTACGCATCAGGACCTGGGCCAGATGCAAATGTATGTGAACTACTACACGCGTGAGCTCATGAACGAAGGCGACAATCCGTCCATAGGCATCGTGCTCTGCGCGGACAAAAGCGATTCGATCGTCGAGTACACGCTGCCCGAAGACAACGACCAAGTGTTTACCGCCAAATACCTGCCGTATCTTCCAAGCAAGGAAGAGCTGGCGCGCGAGCTGAGTGCCGAGTACCGCGCCATCAACGAAGCGACTAATGGCGAAACGCAAGGGTAGCAGCACGTTGCGACCGAAACCACCGCAGCCGTCGCAGGCGCACCCGCGGTTGAGGCGCACGCTACGAAACAATACCGGTCATGGACGCCGGCAACGACATTCTAGCCGTGGCTGGCGAGCGTGACCTGACAGGCAAAAACGCGACCTTCGTCTGATGTGGGCCCATTGGCTGCCACAGAAAAGGGCCGGTTGCAGCCGGCCCTAGACGATAATACCTGCGTTGCCCGCGCTTCCGAAGTGTGACTAGCTGAAGAGCGGGTTCCGCGGCACAACCTGATTTTACCCAGTGAGGAGGCTCTTTTGCAGCCGCTCCACTGTTTATTTACATCTGGCACCCTCAAACAATCAGACGGCAGCCCGCACTCCTGAGAGCTGCCCCGCACCCCCGGCCATCACCTTACGGCAACAACCGGTGCTACTTCCCTACTTCCCAAATAGCGCACCCAGCAGGCCGCGGCGTTTGGGCTTCTCCTCTCGGTAGGAACCCTCGACGGCGGCTGCAACCTGGCGCGGTTGCTCGCCGCCTCCGCGGCGTACGATCTGGTATAGGAACGGCGATTTAACATATTTGACCTCGATGGGCGTGGCGTGCACGGTGCTTTCGCTCGACAGCATCACGTTGGGATTGAGCGGCGCCACGATATGCGTTTCGCGCTTGTCGCCAAACACCACCGCGGCCGCGCGGCCCGTCTGGCCGTTTACGGCAATGCGCACCTGCTCGCCATCGCGGCCGTCTGTCGCCGGACGATCGACAAAGTAGACCGGCACCATCACCAGGCCGTCCTTATGGTTGCGGGCCTTGCGCGCCCAGGTGCGGATGCTCTTTTTATTGAGCCCCAGTACAGCCTCGGCGTCGTTGCCCGCAACGTCGAGCGCCAACTTATCAATGACCACCTGGTCCTTGGTAGACGCATCGACGGAGACGACGCGAAAGTCGCCTTCCTGCATGGCGGGATCGAACGGACCGACCTTGGCAAAGTCCCACGGCTCCAAAATGCCCATGAGGCGAACGTCCAGGTAGTTTGCCCTGGGGTATGCCCAGTCGAGCACCTCGTAGTACACCAAGGCCTCCTTGCTCAGGCCCTTGCCCGGGAAGCTCGCCATCATGCGCAAGTCCGCCAGCGCCATGGGGAAATAGAAGAGCATCATGTCGTTTTGGATCGCGTCTTCCACGTCGTGCCCGGCAAAGGCATCCGGATACTGGCGCACCAGCTGCAGCGCGTTGGCACGTGCCTGCTGCGGCGAGATTTCGCAGGGAATACCCTGCTCGGGCACATACTCCGCACCAACGCCCATGGTCAGGCGCTTGCTAAACGTCCCCGGCTTGAGCAGGTCCGCAATGCCGATCTTATTGCCGCAGGACGGGCACTCAAACACACGCTGCGTTGACTCGCCCTCAAAGGACGCTCCGCAGAAGGGGCAAGGAATGCTCACATGCGTGGCCTCTTGGAACTCCTGCGCCGTGCCGCGATCCTCCCACAGCAGATGTTCCAGGACCGACTGATTGCGCCAGTGCGCATTGAAGAAATACCAGTCCGGGTCCTGCGGGCGCTCGAGTTGCGACACATGCGTGAGTTTGAGCAGTCCATCCACCACCGTCAACGGCGTATGGCGAATACCCAAAGCGCTCTTGGGCTCTCCGGCGTCCGCCTGCCACGGAACCACCGTGCCGCAATAGGCGCATTCAAAGCTGCGCTTAGCCTGGTGCGAGTACATAGGGCCGCCGCAGTTTTGACATTTAATGGCAAACATCTCGTCCATGGAAACGTCCTCCTTTGCACAGGGGCTGTCGACATTAAGTATGTCGAGCAAGCAGGCACATGCCCATACCCATGTGGCCCAAAATGGACCACCCAGGCAGACGAGAAGGCTCGCTCGTTAGCACCGGCAGACTATTGCTGCATTTTCTGAGCATCGGCGCACGGCGCCCCCGTGCGAGCTACACTATCCCCTTAAACATGATTGTGAGGACGACCGCTATGCTATTTGTAAATCGGCTGGTACATACGCTTGTTCCCGGCAGCGAGAGCGAGCCGGTCGATGCATCTTGCCGCACCAACGCGGGCTTTTCCGCAAGCCTCGTCTGCATTGGCCTCAACATCACCCTGTGCCTGGCCAAGGGCATCGCGGGTCTGCTCGCCGGCTCCGTCTCCCTCATCGCCGACGCTTTCAACAACCTCTCCGATGCCTCGAGCAACATTGTGAGCCTGCTCGGGTTCCGCCTTGCCAGCCGCCCGGCAGACGAAGGCCACCCCTATGGTCACGGCCGCTACGAGTACCTAGCCGGCCTGTTCGTCGCCGTCCTGGTTTGCGCCGTCGGCATCAACCTGATTCTCGAGTCGGTCACTAAGATCATCAAGCCCTCGCCCACCGCTTACACGTTTATTTCCCTTGCGGCACTGGCTACGTCCATGCTCGTTAAGCTCTGGATGGCAGCGTTCAACCGCACGCTGGGCGATCGCATCGACTCGGAGACGCTCATCGCCACGGCGCAGGCTGTCTCTTATACACATCTCCGAGCCC
>URHU01000096.1:0-7226 GCA_900547715.1 uncultured Collinsella sp.
CCCGCCACCTCCCCGGTGCTCTCCAAGGGCCAGGCCGGCCCGCACAAGATCCAGGGCATCGGCGCCGGCTTTGTGCCCGACGTTCTCGACACCAAAGTCTACGACGAGATCATCCCCGTCGAGAACGACGACGCCTTTGCGACCGGCCGCGCCGTGGGCCACAAGGAGGGCGTGCTCGTGGGCATTTCGTCCGGTGCCGCCGTGTGGGCCGCATTGCAGCTGGCCAAGCGCCCCGAGAACGAGGGCAAGACCATCGTGGCGCTGCTCGCCGACACCGGCGAGCGTTACCTGTCCACGGCGCTCTTCCAGGACTAGGGCCTGTCGCCCATAGGTTGAGCCCACAGACGAGCCGGTCTCCTCTCTCCCGGCAGTCTGAGCCCATCCAATCAGGGTGTCCCACGAGACGTCCGAACTTGCTACAATGTCTGCGGCGCGGAACCAGCCTCCCGCGCCGCTTTTCTTTTTTGGCCACATGCCACCAAGGAGAACCTCCCCATGCACAACAAGCGCGTGCTCGTCGCCATGAGCGGCGGCGTCGATTCCAGCGTGACCGCGTACCTGCTCAAAAGCCAGGGCTACGAATGCGTCGGCGCCACCATGCGCCTCACCTGCCCCGCGCCCGATCCCGTCACGGGCATGAGTAAGGTCGACCGCGATATCGCCGATGCAAAGGCCGTCGCCGATCGCCTGGGGATACCCCACCATGTGCTCGACTTGCAGCAGACCTTCGACCGCAATGTTATCGAGCGCTTCGTGACTGCCTACCAGGAAGGGTTGACGCCCAATCCGTGCATCATCTGCAACCGCCATATTAAGTTTGGCGCGCTGCTCGATGCGGCACTCGATATGGGCTGCGACTACATCGCCACAGGTCACTACGCCAAAACGAGCCAGGCGGCAGACGGCACCTGGCAGCTACATCGCGGCGAAGACCCCAAGAAGGACCAGAGCTACTTTTTGTATTCACTTACGCAGGAGCGCCTGGCGCACACGATCTTTCCGCTGGCTGGCCTGGACAAAGAGCGCGACGTGCGCCGCATAGCCGCCGAGCAGGGCTTTACCAACGCCCAGAAGGCCGAAAGCGAGGATATCTGCTTTATTCCAGACGGTGACTACGCGGGCTATATCGAGCGCCGCTGCGGACATCCCGCTGCACCGGGCGACATTGTGTGGCGCGACGGCAGCGTGGTCGGGCGCCACAACGGCGCACTGCGCTACACCATCGGCCAGCGCAAGGGCCTGGGCGTCGCGATGGCGCATCCCGTGTATGTGACGGGCATCGACGCCGCCAACAACACCGTGCATCTGGGCGAGGCCGAGGACCTAACCGCCGCGGCGCTCACGGCCGATGAGTGGATCTGGAGCGCGCCGGACACGCGCATGGAGGCGGAGCTCAATGCCGGCGGCATTCGCGTGGGCGCCAAGTACCGCTACCGTCAGAAAGACCAGGCAGCGACCCTTACACGTGGCGAAGACGGGCAAATGCTGCTAACTTTTGACGAGCCGCAACGAGCCATCGCCCCCGGCCAAGCCGTTGTAGTCTACCGCGGCGACATCGTCCTGGGCGGCGGCACGGTGACCGGCGCACTTAAGTAGCCGCAGGTTTATCGCTGCACGTGTCGAAGCACCTCGACAGCGGCACTAACCTCGATTACGCGACGCTCGAGGCCGCGGCAAATGGCCTCGAGTCGACCCTCCGCCGTCGCCCATTCGCTCTGCGAAAGAATCTCGATCGCCTCATCAACAAATCCGTTGAGCCGCGATGGATCGAACCAATCGAGCGAGTCCGCAAGCGCCAGCTGGACGGAAGGGTCGGGCCCAAACGGCTTAGCGGAAAACCCAAACTCCCCAGCTGCGAGCACGGCAGTTGGTACGTTGTACCACAGGCAATTGCCGCTATCGAACAGCGGAGCAGGCCTTATCTCCAGGGTATCGACATTGCGGATGATGCCGAAGTTTCGCCAATGGCGGTCGCTGTTGGCCAAAAGGGCATCGCAGACAATCATCTGCGACATAGACCTTCTCACAGCGGCCTCATCGGCACCATGCTTGCCAAGGTAGCGACAGTATCGATCGTATGTCGAGCTTCCTCGCTGGCCGCCAAGGGCGTTCTTAACGTAAACAGCCGGAACGTATTCCTCGCGGCTATCAAGAAAGTCGTCGCACAGACAGGCAGGGCCATCGAACATCCGCTCAACCGTATAAGGAACAAACTCACCCTCCGACAGCAAGCGACGATGTAGAGCCGTTGCAACCGCCTCGTTAAAGGGACGTTGATCGTCCATCCCGCACCCTTTAGCCAAAACGCGAATGTCGTTTCGAATCATCCACGATTTAGGGAGCTCGCCCTCGGACGTGTTATCCGGATTTTTAAGACCGATGCCTTCCAGCCAACCCGAACGCTCTTCGGGTGCCGATCGCTCAATTTCGTTCTCAAAATAATTGATGTTTTGCCATTTGAGTTCGGCGCAATCGGCCGGCCGCAGCCAATAACAATCCGAAAGCGAGAGGCCCAGGCACCGAACCGGAGCCTCAATGCCGCTGACAATCCCCAGCTCGCGGTAGCGCGAGATAAGCCCAGGGCGAACATCGGGTACCGACCGATGCCCCCACCACACGTTGAGATCCCGTTTATTCACCGTTGGAGAAGAGCTCGAGCACGTGCCAAACGGCATTCGTTGCGCATCGAGGACCTCGGCGATTTCGAAGGAAAACTCGCGCGTCGGATCAAACGAAACACGTGCAACCTCGTAATCGGCGGACATCAGCGTAAACTTGCGCCCCACATCGGCCGCAGGACGGCGTCCACGTTTGCGGACCTTTTGATAAGCGACCGCAGAATCATACTCAACCATCTTTCGTCCGCCCACAATATCGCACACAAGCGTTCCCGATGCGGCAAGTTGAGATATGCGGGCTTTCGTAACGCCCAACAGGTGGGCGGCATCACCCATAGACAAGTACCCAGACGTATCCATACACCGCATCACCTCGTTAAGTAATTTATATGTTTAGTTAATAGATTACATACATCATAATACTAAACATCCTAAAGCGAAAAAAGGCCCGAGAAATCGGGCCTTAGCGATCGGTCAGCCGAGTCGCAAGCTGCTCCCCTAGCGCTGTACGTAGGCGCGGACGAGCTCGTAGGTGTTGCGCACGCCGTCGATGTGGCTGCGCTCGTAGTTGTGGCTCGCGTACACGCCGGGGCCGATCAGGCCGTGACGGATGTCGTAGCCGGCAGAGAGCGTGGCCTCGACGTCCGAGCCGTAATGCGGGTACACGTCGATGGCATAATCGAGCTCAAGCTCGCGCGCGATATTGGACAGCGTGGTCACCAGATCGTAGTTGTAGGGGCCACCCGAATCCTTGGCGCAAATCGACACCATGCGCTCGGTGCAGCCCAGGTCGTCGCCCACGCAGCCCATGTCAACGCTGATCATCTCGCGCGTGTCGGCCGGCACGAAAGCACCGCCGTGGCCGACCTCCTCGTACACGGTAAAGAGCAGCGACACCTTGCGCGAAAGCGACACCTCGCCATCAGCAACAGCGCGGGCCAGACCCAGCAGAATCGACGCCGACAGCTTGTCATCCAGGAAGCGGCTCTTGATGTAGCCGCTCTCCGTCACCGTGGTACGCGGATCCATAGCGATGATGTCGCCGGTCTGAATGCCCAGCTCAAGCACATCGTCCTTGCTGTCGACATTCTCATCGAGCAGGATTTCCATGTTCTTCTCGATGGTCTTGACCGGCTCGTCGGCCACGTGCGCCGAAGGCTCGGTGTTAAGAACCACACCCGTGTACACATTGCCGTCACGCGTGTAGACGGTGCAGTTCTCGCCATCGGCCGTAGACCACTGATGCCCGCCGAGCGTCGTGGGACGCAGACGGCCATTGTCCTTAATGGAGCGTACCATGGCGCCCAGGGTATCGACATGGCTCGCCAACACGAGCGGCTCGCCCTCACCACCAAGCTCAACGAGCACATTGCCCTTGTTAGAACGCTCGGGGCCAAAGCCCATATCGCGCAACGTTTCCATTAGATAATCAGTCGCCGCACGGGTATAGCCCGTAGGCGAGGCGATAGAAGTCAGCGTCTTAAGCTGTCCCGCGATATAGGAGAGCGTCCCCTCTAGAGAAGCATCAACATTAGAAGCCATATGCATCCTTCCAAGTAAAACTAAGACCGAGTCCCGATTTTAACCGTTCTGCACGGTCAATGCCCTAGGAGCCGAGCCGCCTCCCGACGTCCCCGCACCGGTTTTGTGCACGCGCACGGTTTACAACCCGAATCTTGCATAAATCCTATCGGTATCTGCATAAATATGAGACATCTTTTTACTTCGTCTCAGGGTACCCCACCTTGGACCGTGCAAAAAACGGAGTATTCAGCACCGTGGGTCCCAACGACCCCATCACAAACGATAAAACGACGCGGTTACAGCAGTGTTGTAGACCGTCGCAAACCAAAAACGCGGCGACAGCCATCTCCGTCCATCAATAGCCCGCCCACAGGGGCTGTCGATGGGCGCCCGCGGGCCACTACGGCCCATTCACAACGTTATGCATTTTTCAGAGCTTGCTGAATACTCCCAAAAATGCACGCTGGGAAGTGCACCACCTATCCGCAGCGGGCAGCATGCTTTGGTTTTACCCGTCTCAGGACATTGACGCAGCACAAAAAGCCCCGCCGTGCGCAGCACGGCGGGGCCAGCAGCAAGTCAAAAGACCATACGCCTACGGGCGAAGGACCACCAAACTGGGTTAGGCAGCCGGGCAGATCTTCTTGAAGAGCTCGATGACGTCGTCGAGCGTTGCCTCGCGCGGGTTACCCGGGAAGCAGGCGTCAGCCATGGCGTCCTTGGCCAGGACCTCGATCTCGTCGGCCTTCATGGCCTCGCAGACGTGCGGGATGTTCACGTCGGCGGAAAGCTGCTTGACGGCGGCGATGGCGGCATCGGCGGCCTCGGCGGTGCTCATGCCCGTGGTGTCAACGCCCATGGCGACGGCAACCTTGGCCAGGCGCTCAGCGCAAACCGGCTTGTTGAACTCCATGGCGATCGGCAGCAGCATGGCGCAAGCGACGCCGTGCGGGGTGTCGTAGTGAGCGGACAGGGTGTGAGCCATGGCGTGGTCGATGCCCAGGCCAACATTGGAGAAGCCCATGCCGGCGACATACTGACCAAGAGCCATGCCCTCACGGCCGGAGCCGGGCTGGCCGGACTTGGCCTCGGCGACGGAGTCGCGCAGGTTCTCGCTGATCAGCTTAATGGCCTCAAAGTGGAACATGTCGGAAAGCTCCCAGGCACCCTTGGTGGTGTAGCCCTCGATGGCGTGGGTCAGTGCGTCCATGCCGGTGGAAGCGGTCAGGCCGGCGGGCATGGAAGCCATCATGTCGGGGTCGACGACGGCGACCTCGGGGGCGTCGTTGGTGTCGACGCACACGAACTTGCGGACCTTCTCGGGGTCGGTGATGACGTAGTTGATGGTCACCTCGGCGGCGGTACCGGCGGTCGTCGGCACAGCGATGGTGAACACGGCGTGGTTCTTAGTGGGAGCAACGCCCTCGAGGCTGCGGACATCGGCGAACTCGGGGTTGTTGATGATGATGCCGATGGCCTTAGCAGTGTCCATGGAGGAGCCGCCACCGATGGTCACGATAGCGTCAGCCTCGGCGGCCTTAAAGGCCTCGACGCCGTCCTTGACGTTCTGGATGGTGGGGTTGGGCTTGATCTCGGAGTAGAGGCTCCAGGCGATGCCGGCGGCGTCGAGCTCGTCGGTCACCTTGGCGGTAACGCCAAACTTGACCAGATCGGGATCGGAGCAGACGAAAATCTTCTTGTAGCCGCGACGCTGGAGCTCGCCGGGGATCTCCTTGATGGCGCCGGAACCATGATAAGAGATGGTATTGAGAACGAAACGATTAGCCATTGATAGCCTCCCATCGTGTGCGGGGCACCCATTACGCCCCACGCTATGAGTCTCATCCTAACGCTTTTGAAACGAAAAACGCGTGAGAACGTCAAAATTGTTAAAGCGTTTCAACAGATGATGAAAAATATTGCGGCAAAGGGGCCAGCCCCTTTGCCGCATTCGGTTACTTTCGGCAGCCCTCTTTCCAAGCCTCGGCCGCAACCTTCCAGCGTAAGCGCAAGTCGCGCTCGCGGTCGATGAACATGATGGCAAACGCGACAAACAGCAGCAAGCTCGCCACGACGATGGCGTGCAGGCCCATGCGCTCAATACACCAGTTGCCCAACACGGCGCCAAACACAAAGGTAAAGATCACGCCAAAGTACAGCAGGCCGTTTTCCAAAAAGCCACGCCTGTGGGTGATGATGTAATCGTCCACGTTTTGCAGCGCGTTGCGCAAGTTGCCGATGCACATGGTCGTAGCGATGCCGTGACCGTGGATCTTGCGGAAGCTCTCGACCTGCATGCCGCAGGCAAACGAGGTGAGGCAGTTGGCGAGCAGGTTGAAATTGCCGCCCGGGATAAAGCTCACGCCCAGCAAGATGACAGCTTCAAAGAACACCGTTACCTGGCGCCAGTGAATCACGCTGCCAAACCGCTCGTGCACCAGGTCGGCAAGCATAATGCCCACGGCAAACGACACCACGGGGAAGAAATAGCGTCCCGCCAGCGCCCAATTGCCCTCCGAGATGCTCACGCCCACCAGCAAGATGTTGCCCGTCTGCGCGTTGGCGAAAACATGGTCGCGCCCAATGTACGAATACACGTCCATAAAGCCACCGGCGAGCGCCAAGATGATGCCCAGCTCGATGGACTCCGATATCTGTTTGGCACGCTGCATCGTCGTGCATCCTCCTTGTTGACGACTCTCTCGTGCGTTGGCGGAAACATAACCGCCGTTCATACTGTAACCCATTGACAACATGGCGTGCGCGCGAGACGGGTTCTCCAACGCGCAGATACACAGTCTGGAAACAAACGATCCTCGCATCGACGCGCCGATCCCCCAGCTCATGTACTCCCCCAGTCTTTTTAGCCCCGTCCCAAAAAGACTGGTTACAATTACGTGCAGCATACAGACACCGGGAGGGATCGTGGCAAAAAAGCCTCAGCACGCTCAGAACAGCCAACGCGGACAGCAGGGCAAACAGGGCCAGCAGCAAAAGCGTAGCGGCAAGGCCCAGGGCGGCCACGCCGCTCATACCCCTGTCTCTTATACACATCTGACGCTGCCGACGATCTTACGCGTGTAG
>URHU01000097.1:0-7212 GCA_900547715.1 uncultured Collinsella sp.
CCCTCGTCGGCGACCTTGTCGGCGAGCGCGGTCATCTTCTTGCCGGTCTCGTAGACGTTCTTGCCGTCCTCGACGTAGCCCTCCTGGCTAAAGTGCATGATCTCGATCTTCTCGGTTTCCTTCATGGCTTTTCCTTTCTGTCCTGCACGCGAATCTATACATCGCGTTTCTTTTCGATACCAATTATAGACATACACCCAACGTGTTTTTAATACCACTTTTCAATCTGTTCCAATCCTCGGTGAACGGTCGAAATTCTCTGGTGAGTGGTATTAAATTAGAATTTGATGTATAGCTAACGCCCCCGGCGTCTCCCTTGTGTGACAAAGAACAGCGTTCCTACCAGCGCAATAATGGTCGATGCTCCAAACAGTACCGTCTGGACGCCCAAAGCCTCCGCCAAAAACGGAGCCGCCAGCAGCGGCACCACGCCGGCGCTCATCAGGCCAAAGCGCACAAAGCCGGTAATGCGACCCAGGTATTTGATGTCGGCGCGCTCCTGAATCAAGATCATCTGCAGCGGCTCCAGGAACCCCCAGGCCAGACCGTTAATCGCCTGACCGACAATCGCGACCCCCAGCATATCGGTGCCCACGTACACCATGGACCCAATGCCCACGGCCATGAGCGCGCCGAGCAGCAATCGTAGGTTGACATGGCGAGCAGAAAGCTTGGTCAGGATGAACGCGCCCACCGAGGAAGTGAGGCCCACGACCGAGGACAGCCAGCCCAGCCAGACGATATCCACGTTGAGTACATCACGGTAGAACAACGACTCCAGCGAATCGAACGCGCCAAACGCAAAGAAACCCAAAAAGCCCGAGATAAAGATGAGACGCAGGTCGTGGTCGCGAAACGTAAGTCGCGCGCCCTCGGCCATGCCGCCCAGAATACCGCCCTTCGGCTTCTCCCCTTTTGCGGGAGCAACACACTCGTGACAGCCCAAGGAGAGCACGGCCGCCACACCCATCATGCCCGCCATGAGCAGATAGACCGATTGCGTGGCAAAACAGCTCACGATGGCACCGCCGAGCAGCGGGCCAGCAGTATAGGCGATATTGCTGTAGAACACCATGAGACCGTTCACGCGGGTACGGCCCTCGGTGGTCGACTCCAGGTATCCCGGAAACGCATGCGTGCAGGTGTTGATAAAGCCGCCCGCAAGTCCCAAGACGCACGCGGCAAACACAAGCCCGGGGACAGACAACGGCGCTAACCCCACGCCAAGCGATAGCACTGCCGTAATCACGCACGTCACAAACGACGTCCGGCGCGGTCCAAAGCGATCGATGACCGAGCCCGACACCATATTGCCCACCGACGTCATAAGATTGCGCACGAGCGTAATGGCGGCAACCAAAAAGGCCGTGCCGGCCAGATCATACGTGGCCGCACCGATAAGCCCCAAAAAGTAGACCGCATTGTTGGCGCACCACTGCAGGGACTCAATAAGAATCAGCCTGACCTCTGCCGGCGTCAGGCGCATTGCTTCGCGATCCTTCGCGAACATACGAACTCCTTCTATACAAAAAGGGGATGGAGGGCATAGGCCTGCTCCATCCCCTTCCCAGGTTGCAACGAAAATCTATGCAGCCGGGCCCTTACGCCAGCACGCCGAAGAACGCGCCGATGATGCCCACGACCATGGTGGCCACGATCAGCACCATGGGGTTGATCTTCTTGGACAGCAGCCAGTAGTACAGCCAGAAGGCGATCATGCCGAGCATGCCGGGCATGATGCCGTCCAGGATGTCCTGGAGGGTCTGGGCGTCCTCGCCCGAGCCGATGGCCACCGGGATGCTGGCCCAGAACATGTCCTTGCACATGGCGCCCACGACCATGACGCCCACGATGCCCACGCAGGTCATGATCTTCTGCATGAGGCCGGTCCTCTGGGCCTCGTCCAGGAAGCCCACGCCCAGCTCGTAGCCCTTGACGGCGCCCCAGATGCGCAGCGCGAAGCCGGGGACGTTGTAGATGAGCAGGAAGGCGATGGGGCCGAAGGGGTTGCCGGCCTGGCACAGGCTGATGCCCACCGCGGCGGCGACCACGCGCAGCGTCGACAGGAAGATGGAGTCGCCGATGCCGGACAGCGGGCCCATGAGGGCGGCCTTGACGTCGTTGACGCTCTCGGGCTCGATCTCGCCGCGGGCGACCTTCTCCTCCATGGCCATCGCGATGCCGCCGACGAACGGGGCGAACTGGACGGTGATGTTGAAGAACGCGCAGTGGCGGTGCAGGGCCGCGGCGTAGTCGTCGGGGCGGCCGGCGTAGATCTTCTTGAGCATGTTGGCGACCATCAGGCAGAAGGCGATGTTCATCTGCTTGTAGTAGGTCCAGGAGAACTCCATGCCCAGGGCGCCGACGTTGACGGCGCTCTTGACGAGGTCGGAGCGCGTGATCTTGTTCTCGGGACTAGAAGTCATCGTCCTCATCCCCTTCCGCGGAGAGCTGGGGCTGGGCTCCGCCCAGGCCGAGCAGGTCGAACTTGTCGATGCCGATGATGATGGCGATCAGGGCGACGCCCAGGACGGGCACGTTGGCGTAGGAGCACAGCAGGAAGCCCAGGAAGTAGAAGGGCACGAGCTGCTTGGTGAGCACCAGGCGGCCGAGCATGGCGAAGCCCATGGCAGGCAGGATGTTGGCTGCAACGCCGCAACCATCGATCACAAAGGTCGGGATGAAGTCGAGCAGGCCCTGGATGGCGTCGGAGCCCAGGTAGAATGCGCCGCCGCACAGCAGGAAGTACTCAAGGCAGCCAAAGAGGCCCATGCTCCAATGCGCCGCGTAGATACCCTTGAGGTTGCCCTTGGCAGCGCACTTGTCAGCAATGTCAACAATGATCGAGAATCCAGCATCCGTAATGTTGCCGATCGTCAGCGAAAGGACGGCGATGGGCATGGCGAGTGCGATAGCCGTCTCGGTACCCTGACCGAGCTGAATGGCAAACGCGCAGGCGAGCACGCCGCCGATGGTTTCGTTAGGCGGCACGTAGGCGCCGATGGAGATCGAGCCCATGAACAGCAGCTCCAGGCTGGCGCCAACGGCAAGGCCGGTCTGCAGGTCCCCCAGCACCAGGCCCACGAGCGGGCACATGACGATGGGGCGGAACGCGTAGAGGGTGCCGAGCTGGTAGTCGAGGCATCCAAAAGCTCCAACTAAGCCGACGAGGATTGCTTGGACAAGCATAATTCCTCCCAATAAGGAATATCGAACCGTCGTCACTCCCGTCGCGCGCGTTATTGATATCAATTCCGGGAGTTCGATCACACGGCTCGAAGCGTACCTGGTGTGCTGCTAACACCCATGCCAGGCACAAATGATTTGATACCAATTATAGATATGCAGGTTCTTACTATTTAATACCACTCGCTCAGCGGGGTGTTTTTTACCGTAAACGGCAGACGTATCCCATCAGGCGCGCTCTTTGTTTCGATGGCGGACAAGCGCCACCAGAAAGCCATCGCCAAAGGCATCGGATGCCAAGTTGGCCACAATCACCAAAACGATAATCGCCGCGCCCAAAAATTCGTTCCAGCGAAAGACCTCGCCAAAGAAGAGCGCCGACCAGCAGGGAGCGAGCACGACCTCACTCATGCAAACCAAGTTGGCCGCAAACGCGTTGGTGCGCGCGATCCCCTTGGCATACAGCACGCTCGCAAGGCCACTGCAAAAAAGGCCATGCACCAGCATGAGTCCCCACTCAAATGGTCTCACGGAGTCTAGGGTGCCAGCAAAATAGACGATCGGCAGCATCGAGATACCGCAGGAGATGAGCGAGGACACCATGGGCGACGCATCGGGGCGAGAGTTCAAAAAGAAACACAGCCCAAAGGTGGCGCCCGAAATGACGGCAAGCAGGTTGCCGAGCATGCCCTCGGCGCTCAAATCGCCTAAAAAGAAAAGTCCCATACCCGTAAAAGCAACCACCACGGAGGCAATCTTCGCAGGCGAGGGCAACGTGCGAGTTGCGAGCGACTGATACACGATAACGAAAATCATCGAGGTGTACTGCAGAACGATCGCGTTGCCGACCGTCGTGAGCTGGTTGGCAAAGTTAAACGTGGTGCCCGTCACGAAGTTGCAGACGGCCACAAGGACAATAAGACGGCTGACGCGGAGGACGGGCCTGCCGACGAGCAGGATAAAGAGCGCCATAAATATTGCCGTAACGGCACCGATCAAAAGAGCTGACTGCGAATTGGCGCGAACGAGGATGCCGATAAAACTCCACAAGAGCGCCGTGCCAAATAGATACATCGCCCCGCTCACGCCATTATCGGGTGGATTGTCAGATCGAATCACGAAGCACCTCCAGCTAGCTTTCGGTAATAAAAAACGGCGACCGCAATGGGTCGCCGTTTCCCTTGGGGGCAGAATAGAACGCAGGAACCTACGCCAGCACGCCGAAGAACGCGCCGATGATGCCCACGACCATGGTGGCCACGATCAGCACCATGGGGTTGATCTTCTTGGACAGCAGCCAGTAGTACAGCCAGAAGGCGATCATGCCGAGCATGCCGGGCATGATGCCGTCCAGGATGTCCTGGAGGGTCTGGGCGTCCTCGCCCGAGCCGATGGCCACCGGGATGCTGGCCCAGAACATGTCCTTGCACATGGCGCCCACGACCATGACGCCCACGATGCCCACGCAGGTCATGATCTTCTGCATGAGGCCGGTCCTCTGGGCCTCGTCCAGGAAGCCCACGCCCAGCTCGTAGCCCTTGACGGCGCCCCAGATGCGCAGCGCGAAGCCGGGGACGTTGTAGATGAGCAGGAAGGCGATGGGGCCGAAGGGGTTGCCGGCCTGGCACAGGCTGATGCCCACCGCGGCGGCGACCACGCGCAGCGTCGACAGGAAGATGGAGTCGCCGATGCCGGACAGCGGGCCCATGAGGGCGGCCTTGACGTCGTTGACGCTCTCGGGCTCGATCTCGCCGCGGGCGACCTTCTCCTCCATGGCCATCGCGATGCCGCCGACGAACGGGGCGAACTGGACGGTGATGTTGAAGAACGCGCAGTGGCGGTGCAGGGCCGCGGCGTAGTCGTCGGGGCGGCCGGCGTAGATCTTCTTGAGCATGTTGGCGACCATCAGGCAGAAGGCGATGTTCATCTGCTTGTAGTAGGTCCAGGAGAACTCCATGCCCAGGGCGCCGACGTTGACGGCGCTCTTGACGAGGTCGGAGCGCGTGATCTTGTTCTCGGGACTAGAAGTCATCGTCCTCATCCCCTTCCGCGGAGAGCTGGGGCTGGGCTCCGCCCAGGCCGAGCAGGTCGAACTTGTCGATGCCGATGATGATGGCGATCAGGGCGACGCCCAGGACGGGCACGTTGGCGTAGGAGCACAGCAGGAAGCCCAGGAAGTAGAAGGGCACGAGCTGCTTGGTGAGCACCAGGCGGCCGAGCATGGCGAAGCCCATGGCAGGCAGGAAGTTGGCGGCAACGCCAAAGCCAGCAAGGACAAAGGGCGGGATGAAGTCGAGCAGGCCCTGGATGGCGTCAGCACCCAGATAGAACGACAGCGAGCACAGCAGGAACGCCATGATGATACCGGTCAAACCGATCAGGAAGTGCATCGCATAGACACCCTTAAGGTTGCCCTGGCCGGAGTAGACATCAGCGCGGTCGACCAGGATCGGCAGGGCGGCGTTAAGGATGTTCTTGATGGCAAGGCACAGCGTGGCGATGGGCATGGCAAGCGCGATGGCTGCCTCGGTGCTCTGGCCCAGCTGGATAGCGAAGGCGCAGGCGAGCACGCCGCCGATCGTCTCATCAGGCGGCACGTAGGCGCCGATGGAGATCGAGCCCATGAACAGCAGCTCCAGACTCGCACCGATCGCGAGGCCGGACTGCAGGTCCCCCAGCACCAGGCCCACGAGCGGGCACAGGACGATGGGGCGGAACGCGTAGAGCGTACCGAGCTGGCAGTCGAACTTACCAAATGCGGCGATAAGTCCGATGAGGATTGCTTGGGTAAGCATACATCCCCCTTTCCATATAGGACACTACGAAGAGCTCAGACTCTTCGAAATTGAACGCCTAGAGCACGCTGGCGCAGTCGACCTTGGGGTCATCGGCCAGGGGTCGAATCTCGACCTCAACGCCACGATCCAGCATCTCGCGCACATCGGCTTCCTCGGCCGCGGTCAGGAAGATCTGACGAGAGACCTGACGAGCGTCGGGACGCTTCTCGTCCTTGGGCTTGGTGTTGCCCAGGTTGACCGACTTGATCTGCGGGCAGCCCTCAACAAGCTGCTTTGCCTCAGCGATAGTGGCGACGCAGATGATCATCTTGTACTTGTCGGTCACGCCCGAGTTGATAGCTTCGATTGCATGCTCCATATCTTTGATGACGAGCTTGCAGCCGGCAGGCTTGCCCATCTTGAGCGTCGTCTTCCACACCGGGTCGTTAGCGACCTTATCGCCCACGCAGAAGATGCAGTTGGAGTCAAGGCCCTGAACCCAGGAAACTGCGACCTGGCCATGAAGCAGGCGATGGTCAACGCGAAGTAGCTGAATCATAATGTGACCCCCCAAAGGTCTTGTGCCGTCATACGGCGTGTCAGTAGGTGCTGCGGATTAGAACTCTTCCTCCTCCTCGTCATCGACCAAAAGATCGTTGACAAACTTCACGCGCGTATCGTCCGCAGCGACGATGGCGCGAATCGTCTCCTCAACCGGCGCCGACTCGTCAGAGAACAGCAGCTGGATGAGCAGAGGAAGGTTCATGTTGGTAACGAGGTACGTGCGGGGACGCGTCTGGACGATCTTGGTGAACTCGTTGTTAACGCTACCGCCAAAGAGGTCGGTGCAGACAACGACATCATCGTCGGCAGACATGCCTGCCAGCAGTTTTTGGGCCTCCTCGGCCACGTCCATGCGGCCATCGACGAACATCGAAAGATCGTGGACGTTGTCGCGAGCGCCCGAGAGCAGCTCGACGCTCTCCTTGATGCCGGTGGCGAAGTGCGCATGGCTGGCGATGATGTACTGCCTCATTCTGTGTTCCTCTCAATAGCCCGGCACGTTCCCGCACCCGTTTTCTTTAGTAGTCGAACTGGTGATAGTAGCGACGATACTTGAGGTTGTGCTTGGTGACCGTCTCGTAGTAGCGAGCCAGGCGGTCGGTCACGAGCACCGTCAGAATCCACGGGGAGACGATGACGCGGAACTCGTCGTCAAGGCCGGGGATCGCGAACTCGGCGGTGTCGA
>URHU01000098.1:0-7209 GCA_900547715.1 uncultured Collinsella sp.
TCGTCGGCAGCGTCAGATGTGTATAAGAGACAGCACGAGCACGATGCACGGGTGATGTGCATGATTCGCCCGCGTGGCGGCGACTTTCACTACAACCAGGACGAGCTGCGTATGATGGAGATGGACCTGGGCCTTGCCGTGAGCGCCGGCGTTGACGGCTTGGTCTTTGGCTGCTGCAAGCCCTGCGCTGGCGGATGGGCACTCGACGAGCTTACGTTGGGCGCTCTCGTGATGGCCGCGGGCTGCGCGACCGAGGAATGCAAGCGTGAGCCCATCGACATCACCTTTCACATGGCGTTTGACCAGCTCTCGCCCGAGGCTCAACTCGATGCCGTCGACACACTCGCCGATTGCGGCGTTACGCGCATCCTGACGCACGGCGGTGCCGCCGGCACGCCGATCGAGGACAACCTGGAGCATCTGTCGCGTCTTATCGAGTGTGCGGGAGACCGCCTGACCATCCTTCCCGGCGGCGGCATTTCCACGGCCAACCGCGATACCGTGGCGGCGGCACTGGGCGTCTCCGAGCTCCATGGCACCAAGATTGTGCCGCTGGAGGTATAACCCGTGGCGCTGGTATTTGACGTTCAGCAGGCGAACGGTAAGCCCGACGACAACCGTCGTCCCGGCACCGCGTGCCCTTTTTGCGATACAGAAGGGCTCACCGACATCATTCGCCGTGATGGCGATTGCATTTGGCTCGAGAATAAGTTCAAGACCCTGCGCGCCACCCGTCAAACCGTGCTGATCGAGTCGGCCGATCACGATGCCGACCTGGTGACCTATGAGCCGGATGAACTCCACCATGTGATGCGGTTTGCTCTGGATTGCTGGCAGCGGATGATTGGCTCCCGGCAGTATCGCAGCGTTCTCATGTACAAGAACAAGGGCCCACTTTCGGGCGGCAGTCTGGTCCATCCGCACATGCAGATTGTGGGTTTGGAGCAGGAAGACGGCTATGCTTCGCTGACTTCTGCCAATTTCGAAGGCATCAATGTCTGGCGACAGGGGAGAATCGCGGTCAACATCTCAACCGAACCGATCATGGGGTTCTTTGAGATCAACGTTTCAGCCCCGCAGGGAATCGCCGCCAGCGATGACACGAGAGACCAAGCCGAGGCGGATCTCTTCGCCGACGCAATCCAGGTAGCTCTGCGCTATATCTTGCACGAGCACCATGGCGGTCGTGCAGAGTCGTACAACCTGTTCTTCTATCACATGAGCGGCCGGACCATTGCCAAGGCGCTTCCACGTTGGGTGGTTTCACCCTACTTTGTCGGGTATCGGCTGGCTCAGGTCAATGCTGAGACCACGCTCGATGTCGATGCGGAGCGACTCCGCGCACATCTGGAGGCGCTCACATCGTAAAGTGAGCGCCCGCACACTGCGGACGGTTTAGCGCGCCATTGCATCGCGGCCGGCCTCGACGCGCTTGCGCTGGGCGGCGCGCTCCTCGCCGGTCAGACGCTCAAAGAAGTGCCCGATAAGCGAGGCGAGCACCTGCTGAAACAACGTTTCACACATGACGGGAAACACAACTTCGCCCGGAAAGTATTGCGTGGCGATGACGGCGCCCGAAGAGATATTGCGCATGCCGCAGGTAAAGCACATGGTGGTCGTTTCGCTATATGGCAGATGCAGCGCGCGGGCGACCAGAATGCCGACGACAAAGCCGCTGATGGCGAAGACCAAAATAAAGAGGGCGACTTCCAAGCGCACCGCGTTCATGTGCAGCACGTACTCGCTCATGGCGGTGGAGTTGGAGGCGATAACGCCCATCATCATGAACTTGCAGGCGGGCGAGAGCGCGGGGGAGAGTTTTTCGTGCCCCCATCCGCGCGTGAGCTCGTTGATCACGATGCCGAGCACGGCGGGGATGGCGATCATAAAGGCCATGTTCTGCATCATGCTCGGCATGTCGATCGAGACGGTGGCGCCCAGCAGGAGCTTGAGCGTAAGCGGAATCGTCACAGGGGAGATGACCGAGGACGTCAGGATGATGGTGAGCGCGAGCGGGCCGTTGCCGCCGAACATGCTGATCCACATAAAAGCGGTGACTGCCACGGGCACACTGTATTCGAGCACGATGCCGCAGACAAGGTTGGGGTTGGAACCAAAGAACAACGATCCCATGGCGTAGGCCGCGATGGGAATAAGCGCCGCCGAGACCAACAACGCCAGAATCAGGTGCAGCGGACGGTGGAACACCTCGGCTACCTGGTGAAAGGTGTTGCTGAGCGCACTTTGGAACGTCATAAAGGCAAACAAGGTGGGAACGATGGGCTTGAGAACGCCGATCTGTTGAGGAAAGAGCACGCCGAGCGCCACACAAATCGGAACGATGATTTGCATGTGCCCCGCGAGAAACTTGCCCAGTCCAACCCATTGCTTCATATGCTCTTGTGACTCCCTTTGCTCGTGAATCCGTTTTGACTGGATATGCTAGACGCTCACATGTGTCCGTGCGTCAGAAACGCTCGATTATTTCGAGGGTATTACCGGCATCGTTTACCGAAACCGCGGCGTGCTGCGGCGATTTGCGTCCGCGCCGCACGGTATAATAAATCCGTTCAACAGATCTGCCTGCCGAAGCGGGCATACACAGAGGACTCATCGCTATGAACCGTGAGAGGTATCGCGGCGACCTGCCCCTATCGGGGGTGGGTGCCTATGTCATCGCTTAAGACGACGCATCGCTGGGCGGTCGCTCAGCAAAACCCCGAGCTCGAAAAGGAGCTTTCGGCTGGTCTGGGCATTCCCGGGCTGGTGGCGCGCATTATGGTCGCGCACGGCATTGGCTCCATCAAAGAGGGCCAATTGTTTTTGACGCCTTCGCTCGATCGCGACTGGGCCGACCCACTCATTATCCCGGGCATGTC
Source organism: uncultured Collinsella sp. (assembly GCA_900547715.1). Taxonomy (GTDB): domain Bacteria; phylum Actinomycetota; class Coriobacteriia; order Coriobacteriales; family Coriobacteriaceae; genus Collinsella. The sequence continues at coordinate 2,880 of URHU01000098.1, forward strand.
GGTCGTTGCCGACCGCGTCGAGCGTGCTATTCGCAACCACGAGCACATTGCAGTCTTTGGCGATTTTGACGTTGACGGTATTACGTCGACCTGCCTGTTGACCGAGGCGCTGCGCACGTTTGGCGCCGATGTCACGCCGTTTATTCCGCACCGCTTTGATGAGGGCTACGGTCTTTCGCGCGCGGCACTCGACCGCGTTAACGAGCTCGCTCGCCCCCAGCTGATCGTGACCGTCGATAACGGTATTGCTGCTAAGGAAGAGGTCTCCTATCTGGAGAGCCTGGGGATCGATTTGGTGGTCACGGACCATCACGAGCCTTCCGACCAGGTGCCGCAGGGCGTGCCCCTGACCGACCCCAAGCTCGAGGACGAGGGTCCCTCGCGCGAGCTTGCCGGTGCCGGCGTGGCACTCAAACTGGTGCAGGTCCTGGGCGAGCGTTTGGGCAAGCCGTCGTATTGGCGTTCGCTGATAGAGGTCGCGGCGCTGGGCACCGTATCCGACATGATGCCGCTCACGCCCGAGAATCGCGCACTGGTCGCCGAGGGCATCCAGCAGATGCGCGTGACGGCCCGTCCCGGCTATATCGCGCTTGCCGCACTTGCCAAGGCCGATCTTTCTACCATTACGGCCGACGGCCTGTCATTCTCGCTCATCCCCCGCTTAAACGCTGCCGGTCGCATGGCCGATCCCAAGCTGGCGCTCGATCTGCTGCTTGCCCGCAATCCCATCGAAGCAAGCGCACTGGCGGCTGAGCTCGAGGAAATCAACCGCCAGCGCCGTGAGATCGAGGCGGAGCTCACGCGCGATGCCATGGCAAAGGTCGAGGAGACCTATGACGGCGGACGCGCGATCGTCGTGGGCGGCGAAGGCTGGCACGAGGGCGTCAAGGGCATCGTGGCAAGCCGTCTGACCAACCGCTACCACGTGCCGGCGCTGCTGTTCTCGATCGAGGACGGTATCGCGCGCGGCTCTGGTCGCTCGGTGGGCAAAGTTAACCTGTTTGACGCCGTCGAGCGCTGTTCCGACCTGCTGATTCGTCGCGGCGGACATGCCGGTGCGGTGGGTGTGACCATCGAGGCATCCAAGCTCGATGAATTCCGTCGTCGCCTTTCCGCCGTGCTATCGGAGATTCCCGCCGAGGACTTTGAAGACATCGACGAGGTTGCCGCCACGGTCGACCTTTCCGAGCTGAATATCGAGACTATAGAGCAGATTTCCCGTCTTGAGCCGTTTGGCCAGGGCAACAAGGTGCCGCTGCTGGCTGCCGAGGGCGTGACGATGTGTGATCGCGCCGTGGTGGGCAAAACCGGTGAGCACATGCGCTTTGTGGCGACCGATGGCGCCGCGAGTGTGCCGGCCATTATGTTCCGCGTGCCGCAAATCGATAAGCTCATCAACTGCGATAGCGCTGTCGACTTGGTGTTCGAGGCCGTTGCCGAGCATTGGCAGGGTCGTGTGAAGCCCAAGCTCATGGTCAAGGATGTTCTGGTCCGCGATACCACGCTGCCCAGCGTCGACGATCCGGCATGCGAGCTTCGTCGTGGCGTGCAGCCGGCGGATTCCGGCCTGCGCCTGGAGTCGCGCAAGCGCGAGACGCTCGCCCAGCTTTCTTATACCGAGCTGACACGCTCGCTTATCCATAGCTTTATCGGCTCGAACCAGCCGCACCGCGCACAGGTCGAGGCGCTTGACGCCCTGGCCGACCACCAGAGCGTTTTGGCCGTTATGGGAACGGGGCGAGGCAAGTCGCTCATCTTCCACGTGCATGCCGCGCGCGAGGCGGTCCTTCGCGGGCGTGCGAGCATCTTTGTCTATCCGCTGCGCGCGCTTGTTGCCGACCAGGCCTATCACCTCTCGTCGACGATGGCATCGCTTGGCATTGGCGTTGGCGTGCTGACCGGCGAGACCGTGGAGGCCGCACGCGATGACGTGTTCGCCGGCCTAGCTTCGGGCCGCACCGGTATCGTGCTCACGACGCCCGAGTTCCTATCTATTCACCGTGACCGCTTCGCGCGTTCGGGCCGCATCGGCTTTGTCGTTATCGATGAGGCGCATCATGCCGGTCTTGCCAAGGGCGGCGACCGCAGCGCCTATCTCGACATGCCCGATATCCTCAAAGCCCTGGGCGACCCGGTCGTTATGGCTGCGACGGCCACCGCGACGGCTCCGGTCGTGGCCGAGCTTGCCCGCATGCTGCCGATCACTCGCACGGTGGTCGACGAGACGGTGCGCGAGAACCTGCAGCTCGAGGACGACCGCGATCTTGCAAGTCGCGAGAACCGTTTGGTGTCGATTGTGGCGACGGGGGAAAAGACCGTCATCTACGTCAATTCGCGCGACCAGTCCGTGGCGCTCGCCAAGACGTTGCGCAAGCGTGTGCCCGATTGCGCAACCCATATTGCGTTCTATAACGCGGGGCTTGCGCGTTCCGATCGCCGTCGCGTGGAGGAAGCATTCCGAGACGGCAGCCTCAGCTGCATCGTCTCGACATCTGCCTTTGGCGAGGGCGTCAACCTGCCCGATATCCGCCATGTCGTGCTCTATCACATGCCGTTTGGCGGCATTGAGTTTAACCAGATGAGCGGCCGTGCCGGTCGCGATGGCCAGCCCGCCGTGATCCATCTGCTCTATTCGTCGCGCGACGCCCGCATTAACGAGCGCCTACTCGACTGCTATGCGCCCGAGCGCGACGAGCTCGTCACGCTCTATCGCGCGCTGCAGACCATGTGGCGCTCCAACCGCGGCAAAACCGGGGACGATTCCTTTAGCGCGAGCGATATCGACATCGCGCAGATGTGCCTTGCCATCGATGCTCGCACGCCGGTCGACGAGCGTTCGGTGGAAAGCGGCCTGGGAATCTTCGAAGAGCTTGGTTTTTGTCGAGTTTCGGGGTTTGACGACACCCGTCGCATCGCGATGGCCGAAAACCCCGGCCGCGTGCAATTGAGTAGGTCAATTCGCTATTTGGAGGGCTTGCGCTCGCGCATGGAGTTTTCAGCTTTCCGGAGCTGGGCGCTCGATTCGTGCGCTTCTGATATGCTAGCCAAAGTTAACCGCCCGATCGTACCGCGGGCCTAGGGGAAGGGGACCTCGATGGATGCCGCAGCCCGTACCGCCCATGATTCCACCCTCCAGCCGTTTTCGGAGATGGAGCACTATAAGCATGCCGATGAGCTGCCGCCCGAGATTATGGCGGACAGCTACGACAAGCTGGAGCGCCTGTGCCTCAAATATATGAATGAGGACGACTTTTCTAAGGTGGAGCAAGCCTACTGCTTTGCCGCCGAGAAGCACTGCAACCAAAAGCGCCGCTCGGGCGAGATGTACATTAACCATCCCGTCGAGGTTGCCATCATTTTGGCCGATCTCAAGATGGACTGCGATGTGGTGTGCGCCGCGCTGCTGCACGATACCGTCGAGGATACCGAGACCTCGCTCGCCGATGTTTCCGGCCTGTTTGGCGATACGGTGGCCGAGCTCGTCGATGGCGTGACCAAGCTCACCAACATCGAAGTCGACAGCATGGACGAGAAGCAGGCGCTCACGCTGCGCAAGATGTTCCTCGCCATGTCCAAGGACATTCGCGTCATCATCGTTAAACTTGCCGACCGTCTGCACAACATGCGAACGCTGGCAGCCCTGCGCGAGGATCGTCGTCTGTTTAAGGCTCGCGAGACCATGGACGTGTACGCGCCCCTGGCCGACCGTCTGGGCATGAGCTCCATTAAATGGGAGCTCGAGGACCTGTCCTTCTTCTACCTCGAGCCCGACGCCTACCAGCGCATCGCGCGCATGGTGGCTGAGTCGCGCGAGGTCCGCGAGCGCTACCTTGCCGAGACCATCAAGACACTTACCGATGAGCTCAACCGCATTGGTCTGGAGGACTTCCAGATCAACGGCCGCTCCAAGCACTATTGGTCCATCTATCAAAAGATGAAGCGCAAGGGCAAGGAGTTCTCCGAGATCTACGACTTAGTGGCGCTGCGTGTTATTACCCATTCGGTGCGCGATTGCTACTCCACGCTCGGTGCGGTGCATACGCTGTGGCACCCCATGCCTGGTCGCTTTAAAGACTATATCGCCATGCCCAAGGTCAATAACTACCAGTCGCTCCACACGACGGTTATCGGCCCCACGGCCCGCCCACTCGAGATTCAGATTCGAACCTACGAGATGCATGAGCAGGCCGAGTACGGCATTGCCGCCCACTGGCTATATAAGAAGTCGGGCGGATCGTCTGCGTCTAAGACCAATGATGCCCAGCGTCTGGACGACCAGATCTGTCTCTTATACACATCTCCGAGCCCACGAGACAGGCAGAAATCTCGT
>URHU01000099.1:0-6935 GCA_900547715.1 uncultured Collinsella sp.
TTTGGTGCCAAAGCCGTTTTCATATACATGCCGGGACCCCACATCCCCACCTAAGTTGCGGTGAAATACGGACTGATTTATGCCTTTAAAGGCCACAACAGTCCGTATTTCACCGCAACTTATTGAAGGTGGACCGCGAACGATTTCGCTATCGGGAGTCGGCGTAGGGTTTTATTGTCGGAATGCTGTAACCGCGCATCATGGCACCGAACGATTCTACGTCGTAGGTGTCCGAGAGTTTGAAATGAATGACGTTGTGGCCCATGGCGCGAAGGTTCGCGTCGCGCATGAGGGCCGCTCGATACGTTTTTGCCGCCGCCCGCTCTGGATCATTTTGAGCCTCGTCTTCAAACTTGCCTAGCCCATGCAGCTCTGCCAGCGTCCATGAGCCGTCTGGCATCTGCCAGCCATAATCTGCTAGATAATAGCCAGCGTTTCCCGGTCGCGTTATCTCAACTTGAAGCTCGGGCGCGGCAACCCCAGCGAGAATCATCGCTGCTCTCGCCTCAGACTCGCCGCCATTGTCTGACCTGCCGTCCATATACTCAAAAACGTCAAAAGCACGCGCGATGCCATGCAGCCCTCGACAATTTGCCTGCGCATATGCTCGCAGCTCTTCGCGTTCGACATCGTACTCACGGGCCAAGCCATCGACATAACCCAGCGCATAGCGAAAGGCGCTCGATCGCGCGATATCAACAACCGTTCGACACGGATCCGTCAGTGTAAACAGACCAAGCCGCCACACTTCGCCCGGGCGCCAGCGCTTGTATTCAACGAACTCATACGTACCACGCCTTGTAGACCGTGGCAGCAGCACTTGCACTTTATCCAGAAGCGTATACGCCGAGCCGATGCCGTAGAGCAGCGCTGCTGTCGCTCCGCAAAACACAGCATCCGGTTCAACGACCGCAATAGCGGATGCCAGCTGAAAGATACGATCTTCAACCCCAAGATTATTCCAATAGACCGGATCCGCATACACATGGTTGTAAAGACGAAGCATGAGCTCTTCCTGCATAAGCTCGCGCGCACGGCGTTCATCCCAAGGATCAATTGTTATAAGCAGCTGTCCATCTTGATGAATTCCAACGGCCGAGAATAGCATCCTTGCATAGGACTGCGGAAAATGTTTGCCTTTATCGAGCATGGCCAACCCCATAACCATCACGGCGGAGAGAATACCATTACGCTATCGCATGCTTCCGTCCGCAGGCCTTGCCAAAAGCTGACCAAAAGCTTGACGTCGCAGGTCAGAGCTTCAAAAAATATTTCCACTCTCGGTAGACGGTCGCTACGATCCTCCCAACGGCATCAAAATCCAACCTTACAAATAGTTGCGGTGAAATACGGACTACATGGGCCATAAAAGCCGAAAAACAGTCCGTATTTCACCGCAACTTAGGAGGGGATGTGGGGTCCCGTATATGAAAATGGCTCTGGTCCCAAAAGGAATCAGAGCCATTCATCTATCTTATGGAGCGGGCGACGGGAATCGAACCCGCGTCATCAGCTTGGAAGGCTGGGGTTCTACCATTGAACTACGCCCGCAAGATATGGTCGGGACGACAGGATTTGAACCTGCGACATCCTGCTCCCAAAGCAGGCGCGCTACCAAACTGCGCCACGTCCCGAAGGTGTTGAGCAGCTAAGGTCTAAACCTTGCGTGTCCCAAAGCGAAGGAAATTATAGGGGAGACTTCCCGCCTGTGCAAGCGCAGAAACCCTAGCTCCTCGAATGTGCGACAAACTGGCTATGAACCAGACCAATCACTAACGCGACCACAGCAACCGGCGCCCACGCAGCGCCGATATCTGCCAGCGGCAACGCATCGAACGGCAGCCACGCGCCAGCAAAGAACGCATCGCGGACCGAAGTGATTACGCTCCGTACCGCGACAACGCCGCCGACCCAGACCCACACCTGCGGATGCGCGTCGCAAAAGCCGTGCACCAGGCCCATAAGTACCAGCACAATGGCAACGGGATACAGGGCATTGAGCATAGGCACCGAGAACATAAGGATCACGTCGAGACCCACGTTGGAGAGCACGCACGAAAACGCCGCGAACACAAAGGCGAACATCGCAAAGGGACGGCGCATGGCCTCCTCGGAAGCCTCCGCTCCCCCTTCGACCACATACGTCTCGCAGAAGTAACGCGAGCAGCAGCTGATAAGGCCAATACACACGTTCATGCAGGCGAGGAAAAAGATCGCAAAGACCACGACCGTGCCGACAAGGCCAAAGTGCAAAGACGCCGAACGCGCAAGGATCGCGGCGCCGTTGGTGGCGTCGGGCATAACCGTGCCGAGCTGCATACCAGCAAGCGCTAGGCCGCAGTAGATGATGGCCATGAGCACGCCGGCGATCACACCCGAACGCGAAATCTCGAAGGCCACGCGCTTATCGTCGGTAACGCCGAGCTCATGGATGGTCTCGGCAATGATGATGCCAAAGGCGAGCGACGCAAGCAGGTCCATGGTCTGGTAGCCGGTCAAAAAGCCCTGCACGGCAGCACCGGCATTGTAGGGAGCCTGCGGCGCGGCAGCGGGACCCAACGGCGAGACCACGGCGGCACCCACAACCAGCACGATGAGCGCAATGAGCGCGGGGCCCGTAATGCGGCCGAGCACGCGCGTGATGACGCCAGGGCGCAGCGTGAGCGCAAACGCGACGACAAAGAAGCCAACGGCAAACACCAGGCGAGCCGTGCCAAGCGAGACGCCCTCGGGCAGCAGCGGCACCAGCATCTCGAAGGCCGTGGAGCTCGTACGCGGAATGGCCAGGCACGGGCCGATCGCTAAATAGACCGCCGCGACAAAGAACTCACCGAACTTGGGGTGCACGCGGCCGGCAAGCTCGCGCGCCGTTCCGGCAAGCGCCACGGCGATAAAGCCCATGACGGGCAGGCCGATGGCGGCGATGAGAAAGCCGAGCATGGCGACCGGCGTGGCAGAACCTGCCTGCAGCGCCAGCAGTGGCGGAATAATGAGGTTGCCGGCGCCAAAGAGCATCGAGAACAGGGCGATGCCAACGGTAACGACATGGTCGGAGCGTAGACCACGCGGGGCGGATGAGGCCATATGCGCACCTTTCGGGTCGAAACAAAAACGGGACGGGCAAAAACACCCGTCCCGCAAGTATATACGCTCTAGCAGACTAAATCGCGCAAAGCGTCAATCGCGGTGCCGACTTCCTCGTCCGTGTTGAAATACCCAAACGAGAAGCGAACGATACCCTGGCGCTCGGTCCCGAGCGCGCGGTGCATGAGCGGAGCGCAATGGGCGCCGGGGCGCGTCGCAATCCCCCACCCTTGCATGAGCGCGTCCGAGATCTCGGCCGAATTGATATCGCCCACGTTGAGCGAGACGATCGCCGAGCGCATGGGCTGGTCAAACGCGCCGTAGAGCGCAATGCCGGGGATTTCGCGCACACCGGCAAGGAAGCGATCAGCGAGCGCACGCTCGTGGGCAGCAATCGCCTCGACCCCACCCTGGGCCTCGATAAAGTCGAGGCCGGCAGAAAGTCCCGCTATGCCGTGACCGTTGAGCGTGCCCGCCTCAAGGCGCGTGGGCCACTCCATGGGCTGCAGCGCATCGAAGCTGTGCACGCCCGTGCCGCCCATAGCCCACGGAGCCACGTCAATGCCCTCCGCCACGGCCAGGCCGCCGGTCCCCTGCGGACCCATGAGCCCCTTGTGGCCGGTAAAGCACACCACGTCGAGCCCCATGGCCTGCATATCGATATGCGCCGTGCCGGCAGACTGCGAGGCATCGACAATCACCAGCGCACCTACCACATGGGCCATGGCGGCCACATGCGCAATGTCGACCGAGTTGCCGGTCACATTGGAGGCATGCGTCACCACCACGGCACGCGTGTCAGGCGTAACCAGCCGCTCGAGCTCGTCGTAGTCGAGCACGCCGTTCGCGTCGCAGCCCGCATGCTCAACGGACACACCCTGCTCTGCCGCCAGGCGGTTGAGCGGACGCAGCACAGAGTTGTGCTCGAGCACCGTCGTGACCACACGGTCGCCAGGGTGCACCACGCCATTGATGACGGTGTTGAGCGCCGCGGTGGAGTTGGACGTAAAGCACACATGGTCAGCACGCGGGCAGCCCAGCAAGCGCGCAAGCTTGGCGCGGCAGCCGTGGATGGTACGCGCCGCATCGAGCGCACCCGACGTGGCACCGCGCCCAGCATTGCCGAGCGAGCACATAGCCTGCGTCACGGCATCGATGACCGTCTGCGGCTTGTGCATGGTCGTCGCCGCGTTATCCAGGTAGATCATCGCACGACCTCCCACATATCAATCACGGTATAGCCCTCGGTGGGAACGCCCGCCGCGGCGAGTTCGCCGCGTAGCAGCTCCTCATCGGCAGGCAACGCCTTCCACGCCAGACCGCAGCCGGCAGCGACCTCCCCGGGCACGGGAATCGTTCGCCCGGGAAGGCCGCGCTCGATGCACAGGGACTCGCAGCCCATGGCGGCCGCCGTGGTGGGAAACGTGATGACAAGCGCCGGGCGCTTCTCCCTCATGGCAACTCCAACCAATACGCTACGGGCGCACGACGCGCACGGCCTGCTCCATCTTCTCCACGATCACGTACATATTCGTGACCTCGCCCACCGCAAGCTGGTCTTTAATGCCATAGTGGTCGAGGCAGGTACCGCAGGTGAGAATCTCGACACCCTGCTCGGCCAGGCCCTTCAGGTCATCGAGCACCGGCGAGCCCTCGACGGTGAGCTTGGCACCGCCGTTGTAGAACAGCATGGTCGCGGGCAGTTCCTCCTGCTGCGTCACGGCAAAGATAAACGCCTTCATGAGCTTGTGGCCCAGCTCGTCGTCGCCACGGCCCATGCAATCGGTGTAGACGGAAATGACGAGTTTGCCCTTGCCGGCGCTGGCGTCGCAGAAGGCAGCGCCATCCTGCTCAGGATCGGCCACGGCAACGGCGCCAGAGGTCGCCACGGCCACGTGCCACTCGGCGTCAGAAACCTTCTCGACCGAGGCCGTGCAGCCCTTCTCCTGCGCCATCTTGGAGATGTTCTTGACGGCAGTCTCGTTATCGACCGAGGTCACCACGGCGCCCTCGCCATCGAGCTGCTTCAGGGCTTTGAGCGTCTTGACGACGGGCAGCGGGCAGGCATCGCCCATGGCATTGACTTCAATTTTGGTAGACATAGCAAATTCCTTTCGAATAAATCTTTTTAGAACGGTACATAGCTCAATAAACGTGTCGTTAACGGACAACGTGGACGGCAGGACCGTCTGGCACCGGCTCGTACACGCGACCGACGACGGCGGCGATACGTCCTTCGGCATGTAGACGGCGCGCAAGCTCATCCACATCGGCAGCAGGCGCCGCGATGAGCAAACCACCCGAGGTCTGCGGATCGTACAGCGCATCCAACATGCCCGGCTCAAGGTCCTCGTCGGCAGCCACGCGCGAGCCAAAGAAGTCCTGGTTGCGGTAGGCGCCGGCAGGGATAATGCCAAGGCGTGCCATGTCGAGCACTTGGTCAAAGAGCGGCACCGCCCTCGACGCAAGCTCAATCTGCACGCCCGAGCCCTCGGCCATCTCGCACGCATGCCCGATCAGGCCAAAGCCCGTAATGTCGGTGCAACCGTGAAGCTCGAGCCCCTCGGCCAGACGGATCGGGGCCCCGTTGAGGGTGCGCATCGAGTCAAACATGGCTGCGGCCTCGTCCTGCTCGATGAGCTCGCCCTTAATGGCCGTGGTGATGATGCCCGAGCCAACCGCCTTGGTCAGCAGCAACGCATCGCCCACGCGCGCGCCGCTGTTGGCGAGCATACGGTCAAGCGCGACAAACCCGCTCACGGACAGGCCGTACTTGGGCTCGTCGTCGTTGATGGTGTGGCCGCCCGCGATGGAGCAGCCGGCCTCGACGCACTTGTCGGCGCCGCCCGACAGAATTTCGCCGGCAACCTCAACGCCCAGGCAACTGGGAATGCACAGCAGGTTCATGGCATGGCTCGGCCGCCCGCCCATGGCGTAGATATCCGACAGTGAGTTTGCCGCGGCAATCTGGCCAAACAGGAACGGGTCGTCGACCATCGGTGGGAAGAAGTCGATGGACTGCACGAGCCCCAGGTTCTCCCCTACGCGGAAGACGCTCGCATCGTCGGAGGTATCGAACCCCACGAGCAGATTGTCGTTATGCACATTGGGCAAGTCGCCCAGGACCTGGGCGAGGGCTCCGGGAGCCAACTTAGCGGCTCAACCGCTCGCAGCCGTCATAGACGTGAGCTTAATCTGATCGTCGGCCATCGATACCTCCTCTCATCGGTCAATCATTTTCTCCCAGTATACGCATGAATGCGAGCCGACGGCGGATGCATTAATTGAGCGCCTGGGCACGAACAGCCGCGCCGATCGCTCCGGCAAAGCGAGCCTGGGGCGAGGTGGTCACCGGCGACCCCAGTAGCTCGCCCAACCGCTCCACCACGAAGGCGTTCTCGCACAGGCCACCGGTCAGGTAGTACGGGGCGCCCGCGGCCTGCCCGGCCATGGTCGCCACGCGCGAGACCACGCTGTCGATCACGCCACGCGCAATGTTCTCGCGCGGCTCACCGCGACCGATCAGGCTGATGACCTCGCTTTCGGCAAACACCGTGCACATGCTGCTGATCTTGGTGGGCTCACCGGAACGCGCAAGGTCGGCCATCTGCTGTTGGGAAATACCCAGACGGTCGGCCATGATCTCCAAAAAGCGCCCCGTACCGGCAGCGCACTTGTCGTTCATGGCGAACTTGGCCACGCGGCCACTTTTAAGCTGAATGACCTTGGTGTCCTGGCCGCCCACGTCAATCACCGTGCCGTGATCGCCAAACAGGCGCACGGCACCGGTACCGTGGCAGGTGATCTCGGTCACGACCTTGTGCGCATAGGGCACGGCGACACGACCGTAG
>URHU01000100.1:0-6834 GCA_900547715.1 uncultured Collinsella sp.
TCTACACGCGTAAGATCGTCGGCAGCGTCAGATGTGTATAAGAGACAGGTCAAACTTATCCATATCGGGTTCGCGCCCGGCCTTCACATCGTCGTAGATGAGCGACATCACGTCGGCCTGACGCCTTTCACTGGGATAGATGACCTCAACGCCCGCGGTCTCACATTCGCGCCCATAGACGTCTGCGCACACGGTGCCATCGGTTCCCATGATGCCGATCTTGTGCACCGGCTCGGCCGGCATGCTCAGGTTGGGGTCGAACTCGCACTCCCCCATCACCGCGCCGGCCAGAGCATAGCGCACCGACTCGCGCGGCATGTGGATAATCGGCACCTTCGTAAACGACTGGATCTGGTCGTAGAAGTAGTGTGACGTGTTGCAGGGAATCGCTATGTGCGCGCAGCCCAGCGACTCGAGCGCTTGGGCGCACTCCTTCATGGTCGCCAGCAGCTCGGCATGCTCGCCGGTCTTGATGGCCAGCGTGCGGTCAGGCATGGTCGACTTGGAAAGCACTACCATGTCGATATGTTCCTGGTCGCACGTAGCCGCCGTATGACGTACCACCTGGTCGTAGTAATACGACGTGGCCTCGGCGCCCATGCCGCCGATAACTCCCAGCTTTTCCATCGCCGCCTCCTTGGTGACGCCCACGCAATTGCGTGTATCATACCCGCGCCCGTCCGATGCAAACCGGGCGGGCGCCGCGCTGATCTACTTGTAATACGTCTTGAACAGCTTAAAGTGACGCAGCTTGGTGTGCCACATGCGCAACCAACGGTTAAAGACAAAATCACCCTTCATAAACGAGGGATCGGCAGCCTTGCCCTCTTTGGCCAGACGATGCGCCTTCGCACGCAGCTCGGGGTCCTTGACATACTTGTCAACGACGCCCATAGGAACGACCATCCACAGCGCCTCGTCCTGCGCCGTCACAAACTCCGGCTCAAACGGGCGGTTATAGACGTACTCATCCACCACGTATTTGGCAACGTTAAAGCCACTATTGGTGACATAGTAATTACTGCGTCCCTGACGCGTGTTGAAGTCGAAGAACTTAAACGAACCATCGCGCTGGTCGTACTTGACGTCGAAGTTGGAGAAGCCCGTAAACTTAAGGTCCTCAAGCAGCTTGCGCACGCCACCCATGAGCTCGTCGTTGGGCTCAGTGATGATGCAGGCATGGTTGCCGACACCGTGGGGCTGATGCTCCTCGAGCAGCACGTGTCCCAGGCACATCATACGAACCTTGCCGTTGCGGTCGGAATAACTGGTAAGCACGCGCATGTACTCGTCGTTGCCGGGCACGCGGTCCTGCAAGATGAGGTCATCGGTGTAGCCACTGGCGTACACATCGCGAATGACCTGTTCCAGCTCGGCGCGATCGGCAATCTCGTAGGCCTTCTTCTGACCCTCGAATTCGTGCTCCCACCACATGATGCCGTCAGAGGGCTTCAGAATCATCGGGAAGGGGAAGTCGATCTGGTCGAGCACCTCGGCGGGAGCCTCACCCTGAGCGTTGAGCATCGCCATGGTAAAGGTAAACGTGTGCGGATACGGCACACCGTGCTTCTCGCACAGCTCGTAGAAAATCTCCTTCTTCTGGCACTGCTCGAGCATGCTGTAGGGCGCATAGGGCGCGATGACGTTGGAGGCAAGCTGGCCGGCGTCCTGAGCCTGCGCGGCAAGCGCGACATAGTTGTCGCCGCAGCCCATGAGAATAATCTTCTTATCAGGATTGGCCTGTGCGACGCCGTTAACGGTCTCGATCATGACCGGCATGGTGTCGATATCCACGTTAGGCGTGTAATCGATAATCTGGCTGCGATACGCAGGGCCCGTCTGATACTTGCCAAAGACCAGGCTCTTGACCTGATACTCCTCGTAGAAGGCGCGCGCCACCGAATACGCGTTGATGTCGCCGCCGAGCAGCACGGGGATAAACTCGCGCTCTGTAAACTGCAATGCCATGGAAACTTCCTATCTAGAACTGCCCACACGACGGGCGGTCTTTGTGCAACTGATTTATTCTAACGTGCCGAGCCGCCGGCACCCAAAGCTCCACCGTATCTATGGCAATCGGCGTAATTATCAGCACGAAGGCGGCAATCACCGGCGTACGACAACGGGCAATGAACCCACCGTTGTTATAGGATTCAGCATATTGCCCGCCCCGTCGAAAGGTGCACCGTGCCCCAGGCTCATCCGATCAACAACCCCATCATTGACGCCGCAAAGCGCGAACTTGCGGATCGTGCCCAGACGGCAGCTCCCCTACGCACCGCAAACGATGCTTACAACGGGCCTGCCCGCATCGTCTCAATCAACACGTCGGAGCACAAAGGCACGCGTAAGTCACCCGTCGCCGACGGGCACGACACCGTCATCGAGCAGTTTGGCCTCGCCTCCGATGCGCACGCCGGGCATTGGCACCGTCAGGTCTCCTTTTTAGCTGCAGAGTCTATCCAGACGGCGCAGGCGCGCGGGCTCGATGTGCACGAGGGCGACTTTGGCGAGAACTTCACAACCCAGGGCATCAACCTGCTCTCACTCCCCTTGGGCACGCAGCTCAAGATTGGCAACGAAGTACTCGTCGAAATCAGCCAGATCGGCAAAGTCTGCCACACCCGCTGTGCCATCTACTATCTCGCCGGCGACTGCATCTTCCCCCACGAGGGCATTTTTGGCGTCGTGCTGCAGGGCGGAGAAGTCCACACTGGCGACGACGTCCAGGTGGTCAGGCTCGGCGACGGTACCTGTTCGATTACGCCGGCTGAGGCGCTCCAAGAGGTGGAGCAGGCTCGTCGCGAAGGAACCCTGTAGTTGCAAAACCCCACGTGAGGGCAACATTTACAGCTAAAAACCCTCACAAACAGGGTGCCGTAACGTTAAAGTTCAACTCTATGGTTTCTCAACAATTCACCATTCCCGCAGGTCAAGGCCAAAGCCTCAAGTTCAACTTGACCCTTTAGAACCTTTAAGGTTCAAGTTGAGGTCGAAAGCAGTAGTAGAATACACCTCGACCAATAACCTACGATTGATTGCAGAGGGACTGGATGCAGCATTCGAACCATCGCACCGCAGCGCTCATCGCGTCGAAGCCGGCTCGTATCATCACGAGTGCCGCGCTCGCCGTCGCGCTGACGGCCACGCCGATGCTCTCCCCCGTCGCGGCCTATGCCGCCTCGCAGGCAACGCAGGATCAGCTTTCCGCCGCTCAGAAAAAAATCGAGGACGCCACGAGCGCCTACAACGACGCCCGAACCAAGCTCGAGGATCTGCAAAAGCAGATCGACTCCAATGAGGCGAACATCGATAAGATTGAAGCCGAGTTACCCGAGCAGCAGGCCAAGGCAAGCTCCGCCATGCGCGATCTTTATAAGTACCAGAAGGGCACCAGCCCCATCGTGAGCTTCCTGGTGAACACGCAAAGCCTGGGTGACTTTATCACCACCTGCAAATACACCAACCAGATTACAAGCTCGAGCGTCGACGAGATCGAAGAGCTTAACAAGATGCAGACCGAGCTCGAGCAGAACAAAACCGAGCTCGAGCAGGCCAAGTCTCAGCTCGAGGGCGAGCAAAAGAATGCCGAGGATGCACTGGCGCAGGCCCAGCAGCTCCGCAGCGAGGCGCAGGCAAAGGCCGAGCAGGAAAATGCTGCCGAGCTGGCAAAGCTCGAGGCCGACAAGGCCGCTGCCGCCGAGAAGATCTCGGGCGAGGGCGTAAGCGGCAACAACTCCAACAGCCAAGCCAACAACGCCAACACCACCATCGACACCACGGTGAACAGCTCGAATAGCGGTAACTCCGATTACGACTCGTTCATTAACGAGTGGACGAGCCGCATCGATAACTACCTTGCCGGCTCCCCTATGGCAGGCCAGGGCTACAACTTTGCCGTCGCCGCCTGGAATACCGGCGTCGATCCCCGTTGGTCCCCCGCCATCGCCTGCATCGAGAGCAGCAAGGGCCTTTATTGCGCCGGCTCCTATAACGCCTGGGGCTGGAGTGCCCGCGGCGGTGGTTGGCGTAGCTTTGATAGCTGGAGCGAGGGTGTCTCCGCCCACGTTGCCTACCTGGGCGCCAACTATGGTTCCACACTTACCCCGGCAGCCGCCAAGAAGTACTGCCCGCCCACGTGGCAGGACTGGTACAACAAGGTCGCCAATCAAATGAACCGTATTTAAGTGCAACTGCAAAGGGGCCCCAAACGGGGCCCCTTTTCGATTCTCTAGGAGACGATACCGGTCGCGTTGCCGATAACAACGACGACGCACATGACGGCAAACATAAACCCGAGCGCCTTGAACCATAGTTCGACAAAAGCACTCCCCCGATACCGACCGAGCACGGGAAAACGACGTCGAAGCCTACGCCGGTCGAGCATTCCGAATGTAATGAGCAACACCAGGCCATCGACCATAAAGAAATACTCAAGCGCCAAAAACCACGTTGGATAGTTTCGGTTTTCGCCCGTTGGCGTAAATACCGCAAAATGGCTGCCCATCAGCAGCAACAATGTTGTCGCATAGACGCATCCATTCCATATGCGCCCCACGGGCTCGGGGATACGCGAGAGCAGACGCACACATTTGGATGTCACGGGAGAGACGATCGAACGCCGGCTTGCAGAAGACGGAAGCGTGAGGGCAACCGGCTGCTGTACCCGCTGCACCTGTGGCACCGCGGCCCGGGGCACACTGGCAGCAGAAAAGGTCACGGGCGACGGTGCAGGGAGACATAGCTCATATGCCGCACGCGCAGCATGCCCCAGTGCCTTTGCACTCGCAAAGCGCTTAGCGGGATCGAGCGCCATCGACATGCAAATCACATCCGCCAGCGGAACGGGAATGCCATGCGCCTCGCATTGCTCGCGCATGTCACGCCCAGGCTTGGGGTCAGTTCCCGTCAGGCAAAAGAACAGCAGCGCGCCAAGCGCGTAAATATCGCTGCGGACGCTCGTTTGCCCAAACCCAAACTGCTCGGGCGGCGCATAGGAACGCGTGCCAAACTTGACGGTGTCGGCGTCGGCGCCATCGCGCCAAACGCGCGCAATTCCCAGGTCAATAATCACCAGCGAGGAAAAGGTCATGCCGGCATCGGTCGCGTATCTCACGCCCGATACGATGATGTTCGAGGGTTTAAGGTCGCGGTGGATTACCGGCATCCCCGGCTCCCCCGCAGCTGCAAAACCAGCATGCAGCTCGCCCACCGCTTCACACAGAACGGGATACAGCCCGCGGGCATAATCGGGCGTCGTCCCCAAGCGTCCCACCAGGGCCTCGAGTGTCTCGCCTTCGACATACTCCATCACCACGTCAAGCTCGTCGCCCACACGGCGGCAATCGACGATTCGGGGCAAGTGCTCAAAACGACGACCGGCGCGCTGGGCCGCAAACAGGCGCTCATATGCTCCGCCAATCTGCACCGAAGCATCGATGCGCTTGCGGACAAAGGGACCGAGAGACCCGCCGCCAGAGCCCTCAAAATAGACGAGTTCGGTCGTCTCGACATCCGAGCACTTGAGCACGCGCTCCACACGATAGCTGTCATCGCGGTCGAGCGACGCCAAATGCTCGGCAAGTGAAGCAGTCAGCTCGTCATCGGAATATGTTGGGCTCTGAGTATCCATGGCGTCCATCATAACGCAGGGTGCGGACACCCCATGGTGTCCGCACCCCGTTCGTTTGCATGGTTGTTCTGGTGATACCGCCGGCTCAGCCATCGGCCACTAACTCACCGTTTCCTCGCCAAAGCGATACAGCTCTTCATTGACCTTTTGGAGGCTACAGCCACGGTCGATGCAAAAGATAATGATTGCATCGCGACGGTCCTTGCAGTTTAGGACGCTCACTCCGGCAGCCGTCAGGGCGCGGTTGGTCTCCTTCATCGACAGCGCCATTGCAAAGGCAATCTGCAGCACCTTATTGCGGCTCGGATTGCGCGAACCGGTAAAGATCTGATAGCCAAAGGTCTCGTTGAGGTCGGCCATACGCACCACGCGCGAACGCTCGAGCCCCTTCTCTTGCAGCAACTGCTTTAAATAATCCGAAAGCGACGGGGCGGCAAAGTCGTGTTCCTTGATATAGCCATCGATGTTTGGCGCGTCGAGAAGCTCATTGAGCAACTCGTCAGTCAGCTTTTTATCGGACATATGACCTCACCTCCCATACGGCGCAACGGTAGCGACATATTAGGCCAGCACCCAGCTCGCAGTCGCGGACTTATCAAACATGTTGGCAAAATAGAGAGCCTTCTTGATGTCACCATCAAAGTAGATATTGCCCGCCACGGAGCCACCGGCGGCAAGGGTGCCAGACTGCAGCTCATCGGAGCCCTCGCTGTAGTAACCCTGGTTCTGCTGCGCACCGTTGGCGTCCTCGCCCTTCCAGTCGTAGATATTGTAATCTGCGCCCTCATCGCCATTGTTGACGTACGTGACGTGAATACCCGTCATGGTCGAATCGTCATAATTTGTGAGACCGGGCTGGACGGAATCGACGACGACGGAAAGGCCAGCAGTCGTGGTCACCGTCGTGCCAACAGCCAGGTCAGTCGTAGGTTGCTCTTCCTTCTTCGTCTCTTCCTTCTTGTCGCCATCGTCGGCATCCTCGGTGACGGTCGCCTTATCGCTACCGCAACCGGCAAGAAGACCGGCAGTCCCCAAAGCGACGGTGGCGAATGCGCCAAGTGCAGCGCGACGGCTCAGCAGCACATCGTTTTCGAGCTTTTTCATTATGCATCCTTCCTACGATCCGGCTACCGCGCCGGCACACAGCACATCGTCTGTCTCTTATACACATCTCCGAGCCCACGAGACAGGCAGAAATCTCG
>URHU01000101.1:0-6767 GCA_900547715.1 uncultured Collinsella sp.
GAGATTTCTGCCTGTCTCGTGGGCTCGGAGATGTGTATAAGAGACAGATTATAGGAAGGTATAATATAGCTAGCTATAACGTAAAGGAAGGATGGCCCTATGTTTATCGGAAGAACAGCGGAAATGTCCGAGCTCAATCGACTGTATGGCACGGGCTCCTTTGAAATGCCTGTGATTTACGGCCGCCGTCGTGTGGGTAAAACGCGCCTTATCACAGAGTTCATCCAAGGCAAGAAAGCTATTTACTTTCAAGCTCGTCGTACCAATGCGGAGGCAAACCTGCACGGCTTTAGCCAGGCGATACTTGCAGGCTCGGTTGGTGCTGCAGGCGTGTCGTTTCGTAGTTTTGACGAAGCGTTCGATGCATTGGCCACCATGGCTCGCACGGAACGTTTGGTTGTCGTGATTGACGAGTATCCCTATCTCGCCCAATCGAATCCCGAAATCAGCTCGTTGCTGCAAGACAAGATCGATCACCTGTACAAAGAGACCAAGCTCATGCTTATCCTGTGCGGGTCGTCGCTTTCGTTTATGGAAGAGCAGGTGCTGGGCTACGAGAGTCCGCTATACGGTAGGCGTACGGCCCAGTTTAAGATCATGCCGCTCGATTTTACGACGACCCTCGGCCTGTGGCAGGGCATGAGTCGCGAAGACGCTGCGGTTTGCTATGGCATGACGGGCGGCATTCCTGCATATATCGAGAAAGTCGATCCTGCCGCGCCGCTCAAGGACAACATCAAACGTCTTTTTCTTACTCCTACGGGCTATCTCTTTGAGGAGCCGAGTAACCTGCTATTGCAAGAGTGCCGCAATCCCGAGCAATATGATGCGATCGTGCAAGCAATTGCTCAGGGGCGCTCGAAGATCTCGGAGATTGCGAGCTCTACGGGAATCCCTGCGAGCAACGTAAAGAGCTATGTGGATAAGCTGGCGTCGCTTGGGATTGTCGAGCGCGAGCTGCCCCTAAACGAGACGAGCAATAAGCGAGCCGTGTATCTGCTGAGCGACCAGATGTTTAGGTTCTGGTATAAGTTTGTGCCGCAGAACATTGGGCTGATTCAAAACGATATGGCCGAGATGGCGTATAAGCGCATTGAGCCGCACGTATCGGATTACATGGGTACGGTCTTTGAGCTTATATGCAGACAATACGTGTACGAACTCGCGCGCGCGGACCAGCTCGATGTGGTTCCAGCGAGCGTCGGGCGTTGGTGGGGGACGGATAATCGCACGCATATGCAGGAAGAAATCGACTTGATTGTTGACGATGGCGAGGGCGCTGCGCTGTTTGCGGAGTGCAAATGGCGCAATGAACCGGTGGGCGAGGACGTGCTGCAAAAGCTCGTGCACCGAAGCGAGCTCTTTAGACGGCAACGAAAAAGCTATGCGCTTTTCTCAAAAAGCGGCTTTACGCAGGGATGTCGGGATGCCGCGGAGAGTAGGGGAGACGTCAAGCTGATTTCGTTTGCCGAGATGTGCGAGCGGAGATAACCAAGCACGCTCTGATGTGATGCTCGGAATGGGTCGCGCTAAGGATGCCAAGCGTAAAACCTTCAATGAAAATGGCGTAAAAACTACATCTGTCATGGCGTAAAAACTACATCTGTCATGGCGTAAAAACTACATTGAAAGTAGCGTAAAATCAGCATTGAGAATGGCGTAATTTCGCATATCGCGTGATAGAGAGGGACGGCCGTCTATGGATGCACCAAAGAGATTGACCCAAAAGGGATATAGGCCCCGGCTCATAGAGGAGCGCCTCGACACCCTTATGCGGGCGTTTGGCTGTGTGGAGATCAACGGCCCCAAATGGTGCGGCAAGACCTGGACGGCGCTCTCTCGCTCGGTGAGCGTCTCCAGGCTCGATGAGCCTGCGCAGCGTGCGGCGGCAGAGGTCGACCCAAGCCTGGCGCTCATCGGCGATGCGCCACACCTGGTCGATGAATGGCAGGAGGTGCCCGAGGTTTGGGATGCCGCCCGGCGTTTCGTGGACGCGAGCGGCAACGAACGGGGGACACTTTTGCTCACGGGCTCGACCGCGCTCAAAAGCGAGGAGCGCAGCCATGTTCGTCATTCCGGCACGGGTAGGATCGCCCGTCTGTCAATGCGCCCCATGGCCCTGTGTGAGTCGGGCGACGGCGAGCCGCTCGTGTCACTGGCAAGCCTCTTTAAGGGCGAGGATTTTGCCCCTCAGCGTCGCGAGAGCACGGTGGATGACGTCGCCCGCTGGTGCTGCAGGGGCGGTTGGCCTGCAAATCTTGGGCTTTCGGAAGATCTTGCGCGAGAGACGGCAAGCCAGTACGTGCACTCGGTGCTCGACGTCAACGTGCTGGACGAGGGCATGTCGCCCGAGCTTGCACACGGCCTTTTGCGAGCTCTTGCCATGAACGAGAGCCAGGCTGTCACGTACAAGACGCTCGTAAAGGACGCCTCGTACGGTGAGGCGGGCCCCGACGAGAGGACCATCGCTGCGTACTTGGACCTCTTCAACAGGCTCAAGCTGACCGAGGACCTGTGCGGATGGGAGCCGCCCATGCGCTCGAAGGCCCGCGTTCGCGTGCGCCCCAAGCGCTACTTCTGTGACCCGTCACTTGCGGCGGCGTTGCTGGGGGCTACCCCTGAGCGGCTGCTTGGCGATATGCAAACGCTGGGGATGCTCTTTGAGAATCTCGTCCTGCGCGACGTGCGCGTGTTCCTTTCCACCTACGGCGGTGTCGACAACAGTGTCCATTATTTCCGAGATGAGAAGGGCCTTGAGGTCGATCTGATCGTTGAGCACGACGGGCGCTGGGGAGCCATCGAGGTCAAGCTGAGTGATGCGAAAGCAGACGATGGAGCGAGAAATCTCAAGGCGCTGGAGAGGAAAGTGCTCTCCAATCCTGCCGCCCAGAATGCCGCGCCGGCGTTTTTGGCGGTCGTGGTTGGAAAGGGGAGTATTGCCTACACACGCGACGACGGCGTGGCGGTGATTCCCATGGCGGCACTTGGGGCGTAGTGGTTTTGCGGGCGTGCCGTGCTTCCTTTACCGAAAATCCATTTGGTAAACCAGATGCTCGCGGATAGAATAAAGTTGACGGCAGCCCAAGGGTGATAGCTGGGCAGCGCTGTTGCTTGGTCAAGAGGTCAGTGCCTTAATGGCAGCGACTTGTTATGCTTCGAATGCTGCTTGAGTGCCTCGGAAAGTTCGATAGGCGCCGTGAAGAGCGAGACCAAAGCAACCAAGAGCTCTACGAGCTCTGATGGGCCCGGGATGACCGCTGATTCAAGTCACCGGGCCTAAATCTTTTTCATGCATTTGAATAGAGCGGGCAACTCTCTTGGGGCCGTCTGCATGGCGTGTGCCTGGCGCATGGTATTGCGCCCCACTTTCATGTCCGTACGGGCGCCTATCCTTACGGCAATGTAGTCGCTTATGTAACAAGCGGCATTTGACGGAGAAAGGCCCTAACCGTGTCAGCTGAAAAGACGCCGTGCATCTCGGCTATCGATACGACGAACTTTGCGCGCCAGATTGTGCTGGACTTTGAGTTTGCGCTGGTGCCAAAGCAGCGCCAGCGACGTGGACTGCGCAATGAGATTATCGAGGTCGGCGCCGTCAAGCTCGATTACCACGGTAACGTTATGGGCGAGTTCTCGCAGTTTGTGCAGACGGAATTTACCGAAGGCGTTGCGTTCCCCGTCCGCGAGCTCACAGGGATATCGGCCGTGGACACCGCGATGGCCGATCCGCTCTATGTGGTGATCAAAAGGCTCAGCGATTGGATTAGTCGCTACTCCGCCCAGGTGGTCTGTTGGAGCGGGGCGGACCGTCGACAGCTTTTGACCGAGTGCCAGGCAAAGCACATTGATCTTTCCGCATTTCCTACGGACTGGGCCGACCTGCAGGCGTTTTACACCTCGATCATGGACGTGGGCAGCCACGGGTGCGTCTCTTTGAGTGACGCGGCGACGTGGTTTGGCATCGAGTTCGACGAGCCGACGGGTCACGCCCACAGCGCCCTTGCCGATGCGCGCGTGACCGCCAAGCTGCTCAAGCAGGTGATGGACGGGGACTACCGCGTGAGCCCGCGCGCCCAGGAAGTCCGCCAGCGGTGGGGGATGGGCGAGCGAGCTCAGACGCGCCTTTCTAGCAAGTGCCCCGAGCTGGGCGACCTGCTGCTGAAGCTGAAGGCGGCGGGAAGGTAGGGGCGTTAGCTGTCTGCATGGCGCGTGCCTGTCGCGTATCGTTACTCTTCCTGCTGCTTGGCAGGCAAGATGTAGACGTTCTCGGCGTCCACGGCGATCTGCGCGGGGCGGTTGTAGAGGGTGTCGATCTCCTTTACGCTCTGCTTGAACGGCGTGACGTCGGGCGTCTTTGCCTGATGGAGCTTTTCGAGGAGTTTCTCGGATTGCTTGTCGTTGAACTTTCCGATGCTCTCTCCTGCGCCTTCGAGCGCCTCGTCGATGAGTGTATGGTCGCCCACGGGGGTCTTTGCGATGGCGTGACCGAGCAATTTGCCCGCGGACGCGATACCGCCCAGCAGTGCCGCATCGACGGTGTCGACAGCCCCCGCTTCGAGTGCGTTGTAGCAGTCGGTGTAGAGCTCGCGGTACGCGATCGAATCAGCCTCGATCTTCGCAGTGGCGTCCGCGAGCTTTGCGGGCTCGAAGTTCTGGGCGAGCATGGGTTCGAGGAACAGCGAGAACGCGTGGATGTAGGTGGCGAGCTGGCAGTCTTTGAGGTAGTCGAGCACCTTGTCGAGGCGTCTGCCCAAGCCGTCTCGCACCTCGATGAACCCTTTCTTTTTCAGATCCGCCTGTGCCTGCGAGCGGAAGAGTTCCATGTCCTGCGCGGACGACTGCTTGATGTCGAGCACCTTCATATGGGCGTTTGCCATGTAGGTGGCGTTGCCGTAGTTGAGGCCGTAACCGTTGAGGATGTCTGCGAGCGTCTTGAGGTTGCCACGCATGTTGGCCTTGTCGCGCTGACGCATGTACTCGAACATTTCGTCGACGGACTCCTGGATGGAGTCGAGCTTTTGGTTTATCTGCGCGATTGCGGCTGCCATGAATAGCGATGTTGGATCGTAAGGCACCTGCGTGACGCTCGTGGCGATGTCGCCCTCGACTACGTGGAAGCGCGCCTGCCCAAGGCCCTTGGCGGCGTCGCGGTAGCCCCCTGTGAGACCGCTGCCGTCCTTGAACGTGTTGAGTTCCGACGGATCGAGCGGGTTACCATATTTGTCAGTCGCCTGGAGCAGCGTGGGCACACTCACCGTGTTGGTGACGGTGCGAAACATCGAGCGGAGCGAGGCGAACGCCACGCCGAGTTGGGGAATTCGCTCGAGCGGTAGCTTGATGGCGCCGGAGACGTCCACCCGCTTCTGAGTGAGCGCGAGGTGGATTTTGGTCGATGCGAGCTGTTTTGCCACGAGCTCCTCTCGGCCGTCGTTCGCCGAGGGTTTGGTCTCGTTGTCTGCCATAGCGCGCTCCTTGCTTACGTTGATAGTCGTGGGCATTATCTCATCGCCTGGTGGCTTGCTAGAGCGGGGTAGAGGCCGAGCGTCTGGCGAAACTCGTTAACTGATTGCATTTCAGCGGATTGGGTTGATTATAAGAGAAGGACGGCTATCCATCTGCCCTTCCCAGTTGAGTTCGCTTTGAGCTACTGTTCGTGCCTATGCTGCTTGGGCTCAAGCCTTCTCGCTGCCGTGAAGCAGGCCGTGGCCGCCATGGCCAATGCGATGCTGGCCATCCAAGTGGAGTCGCCGGTTGCAGCGAGCTTTGGTTCATCGGCTGTCGTGCGTCCCGACTTTTTTGTAGCCGCCTCGTCGGCGTCCTTTTCAGGAGTGGCAGGATCACTTTTGTTGTCGCCGGGTGAATCTACGTCGGTCTTTCCGCCCGCCTGCTCCCCTTGGGCCTTCCCCTCCACGGTGAAGGACGCATCGGTCGCCGTCCCGTCCTTCCAGACGGCCGTGACGGTGTGTCCGCCGCCGGCGAGCGTGTCCAGGTAGGACGGCCTGAGCTCGATAATCGTGCTGCCCCTGGTTGCGGTGTAGTTCTCGGCGGAGACCTCAGTTCCGTCCACGAGGAGACGCGTGAACTCGTCGAGAGGACCGCTGAAGCGGAAGGTCAGACCGGCCTCGCCGTCCTTTGCATACGCCTGCCCGTCGCCCTTGGTGGCGGCATACAGCGGAGCGGTCACGTCGAAGGTGACGTCCCCCGCGTCGTCGACATCAAAGGTCTGAACGCCGGTCTTGCCGTTACGCTCGGCGTAGGCGGAGCTGTAGACGAAGGTCTCGTGGCCCGTCTTGTCGAGGACCGCGAGGGCTTGGATTTCAAACGAGCCCATCGAGAGCGACGTGGGGAACTCGATTTCGATATAGCCCCTTGCCGCATCGTAGCTGCAGCTCAACGTTTTGCGGGTCTTTAAAGAGTTCGGGTCCTCGACATAGCCGGGGTCGCCGAGGATCGGGGAGACAGACTTTACGCCGTCCGCGTCGCCTACATTGCAATAGATACGGAGGATCCCGCCGACGGGGACCCTCTTCGCGGAGATGGAAACGTTCGAGACCGTGGGCGGGTTCCGGTCGATCGCGCTGCCGGTCACCTCGAAGCACAGCTCGCTCGGGTCGCCAACCGAGAAAGTCGCGCCCGAAATGCCGTTGGCCCTGGCGTAGGAACTCTCGTACACATCGGTCTCGAACCCTAGGCCATCGGTGACCGAAAGGCCGATCAGCCTGTCTCTTATACACATCTGACGCTGCCGACGATCTTACGCGTGTAGA
>URHU01000102.1:0-6706 GCA_900547715.1 uncultured Collinsella sp.
CGAGGTTTCTGCCTGTCTCGTGGGCTCGGAGATGTGTATAAGAGACAGGGGTAGACCTGCGCGATCGGCGCCGTCTTGTCGTCGGACACGCCCCACACAAAGGTCGGTGGCATCTGACGCGAAACATGCGTGGTGGGGCAGATGTCGGCCAGATGCTCGTCAGTTGCCTCGCCGCCCGTCACCATCGACAGGTAGTCGTTGAGCAAATCGCGCCCCGTCTTGCCGCCCGTCTTGGGCACACGCAAGTCAATGCGCGGATCGCGCGTCTGCATGTCGCGCACATAGGCAAAGTCGAGCAATGGATAGCCCAGCACCACGGCATCGGGACGAATGTCGTCCGGACGCGCCCCGGCAAGTGCCGCAAAGGGGCCGGTCTTCCACTGTGTTGCCAGCGAGGCGCAAATCATGCCGCCAGCAGAAAAGCCCACGACGCACACGCGCTTAGGATCGACATGCCACTCGTCGGCGTTGGCGCGCACCGTGGCGACCATCTTGGCAAGATCTGCCTGGGGGTGCGGAAAGCTCACGTCACCCGTAGAACTCGTGACATAGTTGAGCACAAAGGCCTGGTAACCGTGATCCAAAAACGCAAACGCCACCGGGTCCTGCTCATGCGGAGCGATATGCGTAAACGCACCTCCGCCACAGATAATCACCGCGGGGCGGCGGCCATTCGGTTTATCGGGCAACGGCTCGGCACCCAAATACGTAAACGTCGCCGGATAATCCTCGGTCGACTCCTCGCCCCACAGCGCATGGTTCTCGACAATCATATGTGCTCCCTTCGCGCAAATTATGCGCCCTTGTTTTTCGCCTTCAAGCGTACCCCACTTGAACCCGTGGCGCAGAAACACTCCGGCAATAAGTTTCCCTTCAACTGATATATCACATAATCCCAGTTCAGAGGTATCGTTGAGCAGCGTAGAATAGGGGCGTTGACCAAGCCGCGAAACACATGTGAAACGTTTCCGGCAAACCAAACGCGCGATATGCGCCTATTTAAGTTGGAGGCAACTATGGGTCTGCTCGATTCGCTTAAGTCCACCTTCACCTCGACCGGCGAGGCGTCCGTTCCGCCCGCAGCAAGCTTCGCTACCCGCGAAGGCGTCATCTATGCCCCCGTCAACGGCGTGCTCGTCAACCTGAACGAGGTTCCCGACGAGACGATCGCCTCGGGCATGCTTGGCCAGGGCTATGGCATCGAGCCCATTACCGGCACCATCTATGCGCCCGCCAACGGCCGCATCGGTGCCACCACTGTCACCAACCACTCCATCGGCATGATCACCGAGGACGGCCTGCGCGTGTTCATCCATGTTGGCCTGGGCACCGTGGAAATGAACGGCAAGGGTTTTGCCCGCTTTGTCGAGATGGGCGATGTGGTCAAGGCAGGCCAGCCGCTCATCAGCTTCGACCGCGAGGCCATTAAGGCCGCTGGTCACGAGGACATCGTGACCGTCATCGTCTCCGAGCTCGATCGTCTTAAGAGCATCGACCATGTCGGCGAGTCTGGAACGCTTATCGGCGGCAACCCGCTCGTCAAGCTGGGCGACCCGCTGCTGGTTGCCAAGACCAAGTAGCCAGGCCCCACGCCACACAGCCAAAAGGCACCTCGTCAAGCGCCCGCGACCATTTGGCCGCGGGCGCTTTTCGTTTGAAAAACCATCCCGCCAATGCTTTATCTGTATAGCTCAAATGAGCCGAGCTGCTAGAATATCGAACTGTATGGATAACTATCATTCAACCGTTATGGGAGGATACGTGAACCGCACCAAAATCGCGCAGCTCTATGCCGATGCCGAGTCGCTCGGCGGCCAGACCGTCACCGTCGCCGGCTGGGTCAAGTCCGTCCGCGACATGAAGAACTTTGGCTTTGTTACGCTCAACGACGGCAGCTGCTTCCGCGACCTGCAGGTCGTCATGAACCGCGAGGCACTCGACAACTACGACGAGATCGCCCATCAAAACGTCTCGGCCGCACTCATTTGCACCGGCACCGTCAAGCTGACCCCCGATGCGCCCCAGCCTTTCGAGCTTTCTGCCACCTCCATCGAGGTCGAGGGCACGAGCGCCCCGGATTACCCGCTGCAGAAGAAGCGCGCAACCGTCGAGTTCCTGCGCACCCAGCAGCACCTGCGCCCGCGCACCAACCTGTTCCGCGCCGTGTTCCGCATCCGCTCTGTCGCGGCTGCCGCCATCCACCGCTTCTTCCAGGAGCAGGGCTTTGTCTACGTCAACACCCCCATCATCACCACGAGTGACTGCGAGGGCGCCGGCGAGATGTTCCGCGTGACCACGCTCGACCCCAAAAATCCGCCCCTCACCGAGTCCGGCGAGGTCGACTGGAGCCAGGACTTCTTTGGCAAGCATGCAAGCCTCACCGTGTCCGGCCAGCTCAATGCCGAGAACTTTGCCATGGCCTTTGGCGACGTGTACACCTTTGGCCCCACCTTCCGTGCCGAGAACTCCAACACCACGCGCCACGCCGCCGAGTTTTGGATGATCGAGCCCGAGATGGCCTTTGCCGACCTGAACGACTACATGGATAACGCCGAGGCCATGCTCAAGTACGTCCTCAAGGACGTTATGGCAACCTGCCCCGACGAGCTCAATATGCTCAACAAGTTTGTGGACAAGGGTCTGCTCGAGCGCCTGGACCATGTCGCCAACTCCGACTTTGCCCGCGTTACCTACACCGAGGCCGTCGAGATCCTGGAGCAGGCAGTCGCTGCTGGCCACCAGTTTGATTACCCCGTCAGCTGGGGCATCGACCTGCAGACCGAGCACGAGCGCTTCCTGACCGAGGAGCACTTTAAGCGCCCGACCTTCGTGACCGACTACCCGGCCGAGATCAAGGCGTTCTACATGCGCATGAACGAGGACGGCAAGACCGTCGCCGCCGCCGACTGCCTGGTTCCCGGTATCGGCGAGATTATCGGCGGCTCCCAGCGCGAGGAGCGCCTGGATCTGCTCGAGGCCCGCATCAAGGACCTGGGCATGAATCCCGAGCAGTACAAGTACTACCTTGACCTGCGCCGCTACGGTTCCTGCAAGCACGCCGGCTACGGTCTGGGCTTCGAGCGCTTGGTCATGTATCTGACCGGCGTGGGCAACATCCGCGACGTCCTGCCGCACCCGCGCACCGTGGGCAACGCCGACTTCTAATTGTCGAACGCTAGCTCGCGTCGCCACACGCCAACGCTCATCGTACAAGCGTCTCTCGACATCGGTCGAGAGACGCTTTTTTCAACAGCATCCGTCAAGCTTTTGGCAAGGTTTTGGTCAGTTGAGCAGGGCTGTTGAAAACTCGACCCGCCGTTTGCCGACGACTACCGACCGCCCAGAGCGCCCTGCGCCCCTGGGAAAGCCCCGCGTCCTAGGCTCCATACCGTCGCCACCCAAAACGGAAAGGACGTGGGCACGATGACCGAAGCCGCTGTTGAAACCTACGACACCACGACGAGAGGCGCCGCCTCGATGGCAGCCTATCGCGCCGTTCGCATCCTGCAACTATTAAGCGAAAACACTGGCGAGGACAAGGCCATGCTTTCCGATGAGTTGATCCGGCGCCTCGCCCATCCCGACGACCCCGCCCGCATGCCCATCTCGGCGGCGCGGCGCAGCATCTACACCGCCATCTCCGCGCTTCGCCATGCCGGATACGAAATTGAGTACAAACGCGGCGTGGGCTACAAACTTCTTACCCGTCCGCTCACCGATGAAGAGATCATCCGGCTCCACGGTATGGTCATGCGCAACCGCTCCACGCCTATCGCTATCCGCAAGAGCATGGCGCAGCACTTAGTTGCCATGGCGAGTGCCGACGTTCGCGGCTACCTCGATACACCCGAACCCGTTCCGAGCGCAGGCAGCAAGGCTACCAAGGCAACACGCACGCCCATCAAGCGTATCGACACGTGCGAGCTCGTCGAGCAGGCCATCGACCACGGAACCACGGTGAGTTTTGATATTTCGAGCGTCACGACGCGTGGCGAAACCGAAGCAGCACGGATGACACTCCGTCCCTTTGCCATCAAGCAACGAGACGGCATCTCTTATTTGCTGGGAACGGTCTATGACGCCCGAGGCGCCGATGACACGTTGCGTACCGTAGAGATTGGCCGAATGAGAAACGTCACCACACGTCTCCTCGACGGCAAGAAGCTCTTCGCCGCCCTGGACGAGTACGACGCCTCCTTCGCCGCATAAGACCCTCCGCCGCCCATTCGACTACCCGTACCGCCCATCCGATTCTGTATTAAAAAACCCGCCAGGCTGTTGTAAAAATGGACATCAGCGCTACTATAGTTCCACTTGCACTTTGTCCCAGTGCAGTGTTTCCAGCCATTTTTATACTGGGGGTAATGATATGAAGGACATCACCATCAGCCGCAGGAGCCTTCTGGTCTCCGCCGGCCTGCTCGCGCTCGCTCCGCTCGCCGGATGCGGCGGCAACTCTGGTTCCGGCTCCGCTGCCGCCGGTTCCGACTACACCATCGGCGTTCTGCAGCTCACCGAGCACTCCGCGCTCGATGCCGCCAACGACGGCTTCGTCAAGGCCATCAAGAAGAGCGGCCTTAAGGTCAAGATCGACCAGAAGAACGCCCAGAACGACCAGTCCACGTGTAAGTCCATTGCCGACAAGTTTGTGGGCGACAACGTCAACCTGATTTATGCCATCGCCACACCCGCCGCGCAGGCTGCCGCCGGCGCCACAGCCGATATCCCCATCGTGGGCTGTGCCATCACCGACTACGCCGCCTCCGGCCTGGTCCAGGACAACGACAAGCCCGGCACCAACGTCACGGGCGCTTCCGACCTCACCCCGGTCGCCGAGCAGCTCGAGATGATGCAGAAGGTCCTGCCCGACGTTAAAAAGGTCGGCCTGCTCTACTGCACCGCCGAGTCCAACTCCGACGTCCAGATCAAGGCCGCCAAGAAGGAGCTCGACAAGCTGGGCCTGGAGTACACCGATTTCACCGTCTCGAGCTCCAACGAGATTCAGTCCGTCGTCGAGTCTGCCGTGGGCAAGGTCGACGCGCTGTACTCCCCCACCGACAACACCATCGCCGCGGGCGCCTCGCAGGTCGGCCAGATCTGCAAGGAGAACAAGCTTCCCTTCGTGACTGGCGAGGAGGGCATGTGCATGGCCGGCGGCCTGTTCACCCTCTCCATCAACTATGAGGACCTGGGCTACGCCGCGGGCGAGATGGCCGTTAAGATCCTGAAGGGCGAGGCCAAGCCCGAAGACATGCCGATCAAGCACCTCTCGAGCAAGGACCTGGTCGTCGTCAAGAACGACGAAATGGCCGAGGCCCTGGGCATCGACCTTTCCGCTCTGGACGCGTAATGTCATACGCGGCATGCGCCTAGAGCCCGTGCTCGCGCTTTAGCCGCGTTATTCAATATCTGAGCCACAGGGGCGGGCGCTGTAGACCGGCGTCCGCCCTGCTTGTTTCAGGTAAAACAAAACGTCTGTCCGCAGCTCTTCTATGCATTGTTACCGCTATTATGGTGAATCACGTGTCCACCCTATCCTAGGAGGTATGAAGCATGCTCATTGCATTGCAGGGCGCCGTTTCGCAGGGCGTCCTCTGGGGCATTATGGTGCTTGGCGTGTTTATCACGTTCCGCCTGCTCGACATTCCCGATATGACCTGCGACGGCAGCTTTGCCCTCGGCGGCTGCGTCTGCGCTGTGCTCATCGTCAATAACAACGTCGACCCGCTGTTCGCCGTGCTGGCCGGTATGTGCGCCGGCGCCATCGCGGGCGCCGTCACGGGCATTTTGACCACCGTCTTTGAGATTCCTGCGATCCTCGCCGGAATCCTCACCCAGATCAGCCTGTGGTCCATCAACCTGCGCATCATGGGCAAGTCCAATACGCCCATTCTTGCCAAGGGCACCGTGTTCTCGGCCGTCAGCAATATGACCGGTCTGCCGCAGTCCACCGTTGCCATCATCTTGGGCATCCTGCTCGCCGTGGCCATCGTTGCCATCCTGTATTGGTTCTTTGGCACCGAAATCGGCTCGGCGCTGCGAGCCACCGGCAACAACGAGTACATGATCCGCGCTCTGGGCGTCAACACCAACTCCACCAAGATGATCGCCCTCGTGCTCTCCAACGCCCTCATCGGCCTTTCGGGCGCGCTCATCTGCCAGAGCCAAAAGTATGCCGACATTGGTATGGGCACCGGTGCCATCGTTATCGGTCTTGCCGCCATTGTTATCGGCGAGGTGCTCGGCCGTCTGCTTCCCGGCGGCCTCACGCAGTTTAGCGTCCGTCTTGCCTCCGCCGTCTTTGGCTCCGTGGTGTACTTCCTTATCCGCGCCATCGTGCTGCAGTTGGGCATGGACGCCAACGACATGAAGCTGCTCTCCGCCGTGATTGTCGCTGTGGCCCTGTGCGTGCCCGTGGTTTGGGAGCGCTATAAGCTCCGCAGCTCCTACACGAAGGGGGATGAGGCAGATGCTTAAGCTCTCGCACGTCAAGAAGACCTTTAACAAGGGCACCGTCACCGAGAAGCGCGCGCTCACCGGCGTCGACCTCACCCTAAATGACGGCGACTTTGTAACCGTGATCGGCGGCAACGGCGCCGGCAAGTCCACGCTGCTCAACATGATCGCCGGCGTGTACCCGCTCGATTCGGGCGTTATTCTGTCTCTTATACACATCTGACGCTGCCGACGATCTTACGCGTGTAGA
>URHU01000103.1:0-6483 GCA_900547715.1 uncultured Collinsella sp.
CGAGATTTCTGCCTGTCTCGTGGGCTCGGAGATGTGTATAAGAGACAGGATTCGGCCAGTACAATCGTCCCCGGTCCTGCCGACCCCAAGCCCGATTCGTTTGAGCTTGTGTATCCCCAGGCAGTGGGCGTGCGCATGGGCATCTGTCCGTATCCGATGCGTGACTCGTATAGCTACTCGTCAATCGCCGCGGCACTCCATGCCGAGACGGAAGACCGTGCCGCCGAGGCTCGTGTTCCCATGGACGAGTCCGGCGATGATGCAGAGTCGGATGGCTCGGAGATGACGGATGCAGACGTGGCTGCTGTCGAGCCCGTCGGCAATCCCATGGCCTTGGGTTCGGCCTTCCACGCCGCCTGCCAGTGGCTCATCGAGATGGGTGCCGATGCGTTGCCCGCTGCGCGTGCCGATGCGCTGGCGCGCCTGTGGCGCTTGACGCCAGAACAGCGCGAGCGCTTCGACGTTGCCCTGGATCGCTGGCTCAAGTCGTCGGTTCGTGCCGACCTGCTCGTGTGGCCGTGCATCCGTGCCGAGGTGCCGTTCTTCTCGCTGGGTTGCGAGGACGAGGACATCGCCCGCTACGGTGCCTATGCCGAGGGCGCCATCGATGTACTGGCGACGAACCCGGCCGATCCGTCACGCGCGCTGGTCATCGACTACAAGACGGGCGGCACACCGGACGAGACGCCGGAACAGTTGCAGGAGAAGCACGTCCTGCAGGCGCGCGTCTACGCTGATGTTCTACACAAGGCGGGCTTTGAGGCCGTGACCGTCAAGTTCGTCCGCGTGGAGCAGGCGAATCCAGCCATCTTCGTCGAACCCGCCGAACCTCAAGTAGTCACCTACAATCTCTAACCTCAATAACTTGCGGTGGAATACGGACTGTTTTGGCCAAAAAAGCCGCCAAACAGTCCGCATTTCACCGCAACGCATGGGAGAGCCTGGGGCGGTACAATGACTCGAACGGTTCAAACGAATAAGGAGCCATCATGCAGCTCACCAAAATGCTTAAGGTGACGCCGGAGGAGCTTTTTGACGCTCTGGCGGGGTTCATCATGCAGGATATCGAGAACGCCACGGGCAAGCGTCCCAGCCGCAACAAGCTCAACGGTTATAAGTACGAGAAGCGCGCCCAGTCCGCAAAAGGCAAGGCCAAGGGCACGGCGATCAAGGTTAAGATCAAGCACTTCGACTACCCGTGCCTCTATGAGGTCCGTTTTCAGTATGCGGCGGGCATCAATACCATGCGCTATGAGGCTGCACCTGCTGGCGATGGTGCCTGCGAGCTCACCTATACCGAGGATTTTCAGGGTGTGGGTGGCAACACGTCTGGCACGCGCGGCAAGCTTGGCCTCTTCTTCTATGAGCGAAAGCTCAAGAGCCACGCCAACCAGACGATTGATCAAATCGTCAAATACATCGAGGGTGAGCGCCGCGTAAGGGCTAATCCCGCCTTCGCCGATGATACTGCCGAAAACGCTTCGGATGTATTCCATTGATACCCTGTGCAAAAGCTTTACCACTCTTCACATCAGCTGTGAACACTTCAGGCTTCGAGCCAGTAGCGAGCGGCCCGACAAAATTAGTTGATGGAAGTACCAAATGAATAAGAATGCCACTACGCAACTGCACATCTATTCCGCCTTTTTCGTTCTCGCGGGATTTGTTTTAAATCGGGGAGTGTTTCTACTTTTCCTTGCGGAGAAAGGAATGTCTGTCACGGAAATTGCGCTTTATCAAGCCCTGTTTAACATTGCAACGGTCGTCCTCGAGCTGCCAACAGGGTTGATAGGCGATTTCTTTGGAAAGAAGTTTTCGATTCAAGTGGGCGTGCTGCTGCTTTTCTTCCATACGGCTGGCATGCTGTTGCTCTCAGGTCCCTTTCTTGTCGTGCTTTCCCTTGTTGAGGCACTCGCCTACTCCCTTCAATCGGGATCCGAACAAGCGCTTTTATATGAAATTGCCCGGAATGCCGGTCAAGGAGAGCGCTTCCTCACCATCAATGCTCGGTTGCTTGCCGCGCAATCAATCGCTACGGGAATGGCAATTGTGCTCGGATCTTTCATTGCTCAAGTATCTTGGAGCGCCCTCTACGTATGTGTCTCCATTTTCTATCTCCTGCAGCTTTTCCTTCTGTATCCCATTGAGAGGACGGAAGCGACCCGTTCTGAAAGCTCTGAAAAGGGAAGGTTTGACACAGCCAAGATGTTCAGACGCGAAACCTGGCGTGTTGGAGAATCCGCTTTTGCGGTATTGCTTCTTCTATTCGGCACAAGCATGCTCGATGGATTCTATGGGAGTTATTACAACTTGAATCAGTTGGTATTCGACGCATTTGATGCTCCCGTCTCCATAATAGGAATCTTTTTCGGTGCATCCTATGCAGTAAATGCGACGGCCTACATTGCAGCAGATTTCTTCTCGTCGCGTTTCGGGAAAAGAAATACCATGCTCGGCTCGATGCTAATCGAGGCTGGCCTTTTCATGATTCTTCCGTGGTTCGCTTCAAATCCGCTGTGTTTGTTTGGCCTTAGCATGGTGCTTTGTTTTCTCCCAGAAGTGGTGTACATCACTTCGGAAAACTTAATCCAAGACGCGATAGCGGACGATCTCCGCGCGACGATCCTTTCCGTCGCGTCTCTGGTAAGGGCTCTCTTTTCCGCAATGTTTTTCTCCATATTTGGACATGTGTTGGGGTTATATCCCATTCAGATAGCGCTCGGTATTATTGGTACAATCGCGATAGCAATTACCGCCGTTGTTTCATTGAAAATGGTAGGAATGCAGGTCTCCAAGAATTGATATATCGATTGACGAGCTATCCGAAGCGTCGAGCCTTCTTGATGGACATGACTATTCGTCACAAATCATTTCGCGCATCGCCGGGGTTCCAGTAATACTCGATGTATCTGGATGCCCTCATTCCCCTTTTTGAAGGTACCAAATTAGCTACCCGTGTGGGTTTGGCTAGGTTCGGGTGCCGTCCGCGCCGTGCGGTAAAATCGTTCAGTCAGAACACGAACCCGCATCGGAGCTCATCACATGGCATTCGTCCATCTGCACAATCACACTGTTTTCTCCATGCTCGACGGCGCAACCCGTATCCAGGATATGGTCAATCGTGCCGTTGAACTTGGCATGCCCGCCGTGGCCATTACCGACCACGGCTACATGTATGGCGTGCCCGACCTGGCGCTGGCCTGCGACGCCGTCAACCACAACACGCCCGAGTACAAAACCTGGAGCCACGACAAGGCCTTCCTGGAAAAGGACCGCCGCGACGAGCTGGTGGAGCCCGATCCCGAGGAAAACCCGCGCGAGCATGCCCAGTATGTGAAGGACATGGCCATGTGGGACGAGAAGGGCAACATCGACGAGCTCAAGCCGCCCCTGGTCATCAAGCCCATCTTTGGCTGCGAGGTCTACTTTACGCCGGACGAGACCCTTGCTCGCGACCACAAGCCCGAGCTCTACCACATGATCCTTCTGGCCAAGGACCAGGAGGGCTACGTCAACCTGATGCAGACGGTTTCCGAGGCCGCCGTGCAGGGCTTTTACTACAAGCCGCGCGTGACGCTCGACAACCTGCGCCGCCACGCCAAGGGCATGATCTGCACGAGCGCCTGCATCGCGGGCATCATCCCCAAGTACATCGACCGCGGTGACATGGAGGGCGCCATCAAGTGGGCCGAGACCTTCCGTGACACCTTCGAGCCCGGCGACTTCTACATCGAGATCCAGGAACACGGCATCACCACCGACAACGGCCTGACCGACGAGCAGATGGACCGCACGCTCATCGACATTGCAAAGCAGGTGGGCGTCAAGGTCATCGCCACCAACGACTTCCACTACCTGCGCCGCGAGGACGCGCCCGTGCAGGACGTCATCATGTGCATTGGCATGAACGCCAAGGTCGACGACCCTAACCGCATGCGCATGACCGGCTCGGAGTTTTACATGAAGACCGAGGAGGAGATGCGGGCGATGTTCCCGTATTGCCCCGAGGCCTGCGACAACACGCTCGAGATCGCCGACAAGTGCTACGTTGAGCTGGACTGGGACTCTATCATCCTGCCGCGCTTCCCGTTGCTCGATCCCGGCGAGACGCACGAGAGCCAGTTCCGCCGCGAGTGCGAGAAGGGCCTGCGCCAGCACTACGGTGACGACTGGGCCACGCGCGAGATCGGCGGCGTCAACATCAAAGAGCGCTTTGAGTACGAATACAAGGTCATCTGCGACAAGGGCTTTGCCGCCTACTTTTTGATCGTTGCCGAGTACGTGCAATGGGCCAAGGACAACGGCATCGGCGTCGGCCCCGGCCGTGGCTCGGCCGCCGGCGCTATCGTCGCCTACGCCATGAACATCACCGCGTTCGACCCGCTCGAGAACGGCCTGATGTTCGAGAGGTTCCTGTCCCCGCAGCGTACCGAGATGCCCGATATCGATATGGACTTCGACGATGAGCGGCGCCTCGAGGTCGTGGAGCACGTTCGCCAGCTCTACGGCCCCGAGAAGGTTACCCACGTCATCACCTACTCGACCATTAAGGCCAAGCAGGCCATCAACGACGCCGCGCGCGTCCTGGACTACCCGGTCTACATGGGCCAGCGCCTGTCCAAGATGGTCTCGAGCGACCCCAAGGTCAAGCTCAAGCAGGTGCTCGAAAAGCAACCCGGCAAAGAGGATCTGTTTAACCCCGACTTTGCCGAGGCCTATAAAAAGGACGACGACGCCCGCCGCATCATCGACACGGCGCTCTCGATCGAGGGCCTTACCCGTGGCGAGGGCGTGCACGCGTGCGCCGTTCTGATTTGCCGCGACCCCGTCAACGAGCACGTGCCCACCAAGCTCGATACCAAGGGCGGCGTCGAGATTACCCAGTACGAGGGCCATACCGTTGCCGACATGGGCCTGCTCAAGATGGACTTCCTGGGTCTGCGTACGCTGACGGTTATCTCCAAGGCCAAGGCCAACATCAAAAAGAACTTCGGCATCGACATCAAAGAGGAAGAGATTCCCTTTGACGACCCCGAGATCTTTAAGCTCATGGGCTCCGGCCACACCGCCGGCGTCTTCCAGGTCGAGTCCGCCGGCATGACGGCCACGATCAAGAACATGAAGCCCACCGAGTACAAGCACGTCGTGGCATTGATCGCTCTGTACCGCCCGGGACCGCTGGGCGCCGGCATGGTCTCGTCCTATATCAACCGTATGAACGGCAAGGAACCGGCTGTCTCCTACGACGACCGTCTGGACGACATCCTGGGCGAAACCTACGGCACCATGGTCTATCAGGAGCAGGTTATGCTCATCTCCGTCGAGATGTGCGGCTTCTCCAAGGGCGAATCGGACTCGCGTATCCGTAAGCCCGTGGCTAAGAAAAAGATCAAGCTGCTCACGTCGACGGTGCTCCACTGGGAGGATGGCTCGGACGAGACCACCTACGACCACTGGATGAATGGCGCTATCAAGAACAACTACACGCGCGAGGTCGCCCAGAAGATTTGGGACGATGTTCTTGAGTTCGCGTCCTACGCCTTTAACAAGTCGCACTCCGCCGGCTACGCCATCCTGGTTATGCAGACGGCGTGGCTCAAGGCGCACTATCCGCACGAGTACATGGCGGCCGTTCTGACGTCCTATACGGGCAAGACCGACAAGATCGTTCACTACGTCTCGGCGTGCCGTCACGACGGCATCCCCGTGCTGTCGCCAGATGTCAACGAGTCCGGTACTGAGTTCACGGCTACCAAGGAGGGCGTGCGCTTTGGTCTGGCCGGCATCCGCGGCGTGGGCACCGGCGTGGCGCAGGCGATTATCGCCGAGCGCGAGGCGGGCGGTCCGTTTAAGACGCTGCACGACTTTGTCGAGCGCGTGGACTCGAGCCAGGCCAACCGCCGTGTGATCGAATCGCTCATCAAGGCAGGCGCCTTCGACTCCACGGGGTATCCGCGTCGCCAGATGATGCACTTTGTGGATAAGAACAACCCTGAGAACATCATCGATGCCGCGGTGAAGCGCCAGAAGGATCGTGCGAGCGGCCAGACGTCGTTCTTCGACATGTTTGGTGATGTTGAGGGCTCGGGCTTTGAGGTGAGCGTGCCCGATCCGGATGGCCAGGAGTGGGACCGCCACCTTAAGTTGAGCCAGGAGAAGGAGGTTCTGGGCATCTATGTCTCGGACCACCCGCTGCGCCCGTTTGAGTATGCGCTGGCCAAGGCACGCGACTTCTCGTTCTCGCAGATCGACACTGGCTACGAAGTTCAGAATCCTACGGGCGGTACCATCAACCAGGAGATTCCCGAGGGCAAGGCGCTGTGGTGGGCCGGCATGGTCTCGAGCGTGTCCAAGCGCGTGACCAAAAACGGCGACCCCATGGGCATCGTGCAGCTCGAAGACATGGAAGGCGAGGCCACGGTCGTGGTGTTCCCCAAGACCTACAACTGTCTCTTATACACATCTCCGAGCCCACGAGACAGG
>URHU01000104.1:0-6446 GCA_900547715.1 uncultured Collinsella sp.
ACGAGATTTCTGCCTGTCTCGTGGGCTCGGAGATGTGTATAAGAGACAGGCGCCACACGGCCCCAGCGGCCACATCGTAGGTACTACACACATCGTTGAGCGAATAGTTATGTTAGGAGCAGGAATGGAACAGAGGGTCCTCGGGGGAAGATACCTCCTCAAGGATAAGGTGGGAACAGGCGGCATGGCGACCGTCTACCGCGCACAGGACCAGGTCCTCGACCGCACGGTAGCCGTCAAGATCATGCTGCCGCAGTATGCTGGCGACGCAACCTTCGCCGCACGCTTTAAGCAGGAGGCCCAGGCAGCAGCCGGTCTCTCCTCCCCTTATATCGTGGGCGTCTACGATTGGGGCAAGGACGGCGACACCTATTACATCGTCATGGAGTACCTGCGCGGTACCGACCTTAAGAGCGGCATCAAGAGCCACGGCGCCCTCGACCCCAAGAAGGTCGCCCAGATCGGCTCGCAGATCAGCTCCGCGCTTTCGGTCGCCCACAAGCACGAGATCATCCACCGCGACATTAAGCCGCAGAACATCATGGTGCTGCCCGACGGCAACATCAAGGTGATGGACTTTGGCATCGCGCGCGCCAAGAACAGCCACCTCACGCAAGACAACAACGTGCTGGGAACCGCCCACTACGTCAGCCCCGAGCAGACCCGCGGTCAGGACCTCGGCCCCACCTCGGATATCTACTCGCTGGGCGTCGTGATGTATGAATGCGCCACCGGCCGCGTGCCCTTTGACGGTGACGACGCTATCTCGGTCGCACTCAAGCAGGTCAACGAGCTGCCTATTCCGCCGAGCCAGATCAACTCCGGTGTCGACGCCGACCTTGAGCGCATCATCCTCAAGTGCATGGAGAAGGATCCGGCAAACCGCTTCCAGACCGCCGACGAGCTGCGTCAGGTGCTCAACAGCTACCTGTCGGGCCGTGCCGTCAACGTCTCGGAGCCCACGCGCATCATCGGTGCCCCCGGTGAGCTGGGCGCCACCAAGACTCGCGAGCTTTCCGATCAGACGCGCGCCATGGTGCGTCCCGTCTCGGGCGTGAGCGGCCAGAATACCGCCCGTAGCTCGGTTTCGGGCTCCACCGGCTCGTACGAGGTCGAAGAGCCCAAATCCAACAAGAACAAGATCATCGCCGCCGTGGTGGCAGCCGTTGCCGTCATCGGCATCGTGGTGGCCTTTGCCACAGGACTCTTTGGCGGCGAGCAGGTCACCGTGCCCGATGTGCTGGGCAAGGACCAGCAGACTGCCGTCGAGCTGATCAAGGAAGCCGGCCTCGAGGTCGGCACCATCGACCAAAGCTACAACGACGATGTCGACGAGGGCAAGGTCGCCGAGCAGACGCCCAACGGCAACACCAAGAAGGCCAAGGGCACCAAGGTGAACCTGGTAATCTCCAAGGGTCCCAAGCCCTCCGAGAAGGTTGAGGTTCCCCGGCTTGTCGGCCTGACCAAGGACCAGGCCGAGGCCGCGCTGGCAAGCGTTGGCCTGAAGGGCAACGCCTCCGAGGAGGCCAACGAGGCCGATGAGGGCCAGGTCTTTGAGCAGGGCACCGAAGCCGGTAAGGAAGTCGCGAAGGGCACGACCATCTCGTACAAGGTCTCGAGCGGCCCGGATACCACGTCCGTCCCCGACCTGACCGACATGACCGAGGCCCAGGCGCGCAACGCCCTCGATATGGCAGGCTTTGGCGTCGACGTGAGCTACCAGGAGAACGACTCGGTTACCGAGGGCACCGTGATCAGCTGGAACCCCAGCGGCAAGCAGAAGCCCGGCGCCACGATTACCGTCGTCATTGCCAAGAAGTCCGGCAAGGCCAGTGTTCCGGGCAACCTGTACGGCAAGAGCATCTCCGCCGCCGTCACCGCGCTCAACAACGCCGGTTTCTATAACATCGGCTTCTGTGACCAGAACGGCAATCCAGTAAGCGGTAACGAGGACGCCACCGTTACAGGCGTCTCCCCCACCGGCAAGCAGTCCACCGACAGCACGATTACGCTGACGGTCGCACTTTCTGGTTCGGGCACGGGCACGGGCACGGGCGCGGGCGACGATTCCGGTACGACCAACTAGTCGCCACCTCACCGCTCATTACGGCTCTCGCCGCAAACATATTCGCTCACAGGCGCCCGCTTGCTCCCCCAGCAAGCGGGCGCTTCGTTTTTGACATGGCATTGAACCAGAAGAGCCCGGCACCGTAGCGGTACCGGGCTCGACAAATCTCTGGTGCTCCGGGCGGATTCGACCCCCCCGCGGGGAAATTGGTGACGCGGGTGTCGACGGCTCGAATCCTGCCGGCGGTCCCCACAAACCAGAAACGGCGCCGCTCTCGCGACGCCGTCATAATCTTCTGGTGCCCCCGGGCGGATTCGAAAACTCCCCCCGCGGGGAAATTGGTGACGCGGGTGTCGACGGCTCGAATCCTGCCCTTAGACCAGAAGAGCCCGGCACCGTAGCGGTACCGGGCTCGATATTCCTCTGGTGCCCCCGGGCGGATTCGAACCGTCGACACCCGCTTTAGGAGAGCGGTGCTCTATCCCCTGAGCTACGGAGGCATGTTGTACTAGTGTAGCAGATTTACTGCATCGCAATACGTCGCATGACTAGACTTCGAAGTTGCGGTGGAATAGTTCCTGTCCGAAGCATCTAAAGCCGTATTTAGGAACTATTTCACCGCAACTTATGAGGAGCTAGTTACCTTTGTGGAAGAGGTTTTTGATAACGGAGGGGATGCTCTTGGCGCCCTTGGCAGTCACATCGATAAAGTCGGGCGAACGCACGAGCTTATCCTCGTCGACGTACTTGCGGACAGCACGAAGCGTCTCTTTGTCGTCGCGCGTCGAAAACGTAAAGTGACCGTTGTCCTTGGTGAAGATGGCAAAACGCGTGATCTTCTTGGTGCCGCGTAAAACCTCGGCGGCAATATAGTCGACCTCGTCCCACGGGATTTGAATATAATCCTCGGGATTGCGCTCGTTGTAATACTCGAACGCCTTATTGCCCACCATCACGTTACCGTGGCTGGTAAGCCCCATCAGGCAGGTTGCTGGCGTTGCCAGATCGACCGTGCTGTTCTGAGATTGCGCCATGCGCGCCTCGCCCTCCAAATAAAACAATCGGACCGCATCCAGTGTACCTACCGGGTGCGGTCCGTTTCAATGGCTCAAAAGCCCTTGCCTAGCAATTCTCGGTCTTAAGCCGAAGCGTGCTTACATGAAGCCGCAGAAGCGACCGATGATGCCGACGGCGAAGAGAGCCAGGATGATGACGATCGGGCTGACCTTCTTCTTGAGGAGCTTGCAGACCAGCAGGGTCAGGCACACGGCGGCAAGGCCGGGGATGAGCTGATCGAGGTTGGCCTGAAGCGTGGTGACCTTCATCTGATCAAGGGCGGTAGCACCGACGGAGTTGTACATCGTCAGCGCTTCCTTGATACCCTCGGAACCGGAGGGCAGGCTAGCCCAGTCGATAAAGGCGCCAGCAGACTGCTTGACCGTGGAGACGATCGGGGTGAAGGAAATGGACACCCAGCGCTCGACCAGGGCGCCGATGATGAACATACCCAGGATGGAAGCGCCCTCGGTGACCTTGCCCATCAGACCACCGGAGAGGTCCTTGGCGATGGAGGAGCCGACCTTGTAGCCAAACTCCTGCGTGTACCACAGGAAAGCGTAACGGATGATGTTCCACGCGAAGAAGAACAGCAGCGGACCGACGATGCTGCCGGACATGGCCAGGGAAGCGCCCAGAGCGCCCAGAATCGGGCGAAGGGTGAACCAGAAGACGGGGTCGCCGACGCCGGCGAGCGGGCCCATCATACCGACCTTGACGCCCTGAATGGCGACGTCGTCAATCGGGGCACCGTTGGCGCGCTCCTCCTCGAGAGCGAGGGTAACGCCAATGACGGGGGCGGAAACATAGGGGTGGGTGTTATAGAACTCCAGGTGGCGCTTAAGAGCGGCAATCTGGTCATCCTTGCTGGTGTAGAGCTTCTTGATCGCAGGGATCATTGCGAAGCACCAGCCGCCGTTCTGCATACGCTCGTAGTTCCACGAGCCCTGAAGGAACTGATGACGGAAGCAAACCTTCTTGCGGTCAGCCTTGGTGAGCTGAATCTTGTTCTCTGCCATATGTATCACTCCCCTCCTACTCGTAATCGTTCAGAATGTCGCCGAGCGGGTCGCCGGAGCCACCGCCCATGCCGCCACCCTGCTTGGCCAGATCCTTAAGGCCAAGGTAGATGAGGGCAAGGGAGATGCCGATGAGACCAAGGGCGATCAGCGTGAGCTGAGGGATGGCAGCAAGGACAAAGCCGAGGACGAAGAACGGCCAGGTCTCCTTGGTGGCCATCATGTTGATGACCATGGCGTAACCGACGGAAGCGACCATGCCGCCGCCGACAGCCATGCCGCCGGACAGCCAGTCGGGCATAGCGTTAAGCGCGTTGGTAACGGCCTCGGCCGGGATGACGCACAGAAGCACTGCCGGGATGGCGATACGAAGGCCCTGCATGAGGATGGCAGCATACTGCCAGCGCTCGATGCCGGAGAAGTCGCCCTTCTCGGCGCAACCGTCCATGGCGTGAGCGATAGCGGTAGCAATGGTACGGCAGATCATGGTCAGGAACAGACCAGCGACCGACAGCGGGACGGCGACGGCGATAGCGGTGGTAACGGCCTTGGCCGAATCGGTGGCGCCACCGTTGAGGGCGAGCACCATGATGATCGAAGAAGCGACCGAGGCCAGAGCGGCGTCAGGCGCGACAGCGGCGCCGACGTTAGCCCAGCCAAGGGCCATCATCTGGAGCGAACCGCCCAGGAGGATGCCCTCCTGAAGGTGACCGGTTACGAGACCGATAAGCGTGCATGCCACGAGCGGCTGATGGAACTGGAACTCATCCAGAATGCCTTCCATACCGGCAAGCAACGCGACAATCGCAACAAGCAGAATAGTGATTGCAGACATGTATCGGACCCTCCTTTACTATGCTTGAGCGGCCAGTTCGGCCTTAGCTTTCTTCAACATGGCGTCGAGATCCTCGGAGGAATCCGAAGGAACCTTGCGGACCTCGAACTTGACGCCCTTGGCCTTGAGGGCCTCGAGAGTCTTGACGTCGTCATCGCCCATAGCGACGGCGTTGGTGACGACGACCTTGCCCTTGGAGTGAGCCATGGAACCGATGTTGACTTCCTTGATGTCGACGCCGGCCTCGATGGCCTTGAGCAGATCCTGCGGGTTCTCAAAGAGCAGCATGGCCTTGGTGTCACCAAAGCGCGTGTCCTTGACGACCTCGGCCATCTTCTTGATGGGCACGACGTTGGCATGGACTCCCGGAGGGGCAGCCTGCTCGATCATGGTCTTGCGGAGCTCGTCGTGAGCAACGCCGTCGGAAACCACGATGATGCGGTTGGGGTTGATCTGCTTGGTCCACGTGGTGGCCACCTGACCATGAAGCAGACGGGTGTCGATACGGACGTGGGCGATCTTGATGTGCCCATCGCCGATGACCGTTCCCGGAGGGATGGCGCCTGCAGGAGCAGCGGCGGCCGCAGCCGGCTTCTTCTCCTCGGGCTCCAGAGACTCGGGCTTGACACGCACGCCAGCCTTAGCCTCAGTCACGAGATGTTTTGCGATCGCATGTGCAGTGTTCTTTGCGTCAAAGCGCTGCGAATATGCCTCGATGAGCATAGGCAGGTTGACACCGGTGACGATAGCCCAGGAATCGTGGCCCTCGATGAGCCCGCTGATCTGGTTGAACGGCGTGCCGCCCCACAGATCAACGAGGAAGAGCACCTGCTCCTGGTCTTCGAAGGAAGCGATTGCTTCCTCGACCTTGGCACGGAAGTCGTCGGGGCCCATGCTCGGCTCGAGCGAGACCACGGCAACAGACGGCTGATCGCCAAAGACCATCGAGCCCGTCTGCTTGATTCCAGCTGCCAAGTCCCCGTGGCTAGCAAGAACAATACTTACCATCACATAACCTCCTTTTTGTCTACGTATTTCCTACACGACATGAAAGGAGTATAGCTGTTTGGTTTGTGGAATTATAGCTAAATCCGCAAAAGGTTGGATTATTTGTTTAAACGTCTAGGTTTGTTACAAGTTGATTACGCTACTGCTTTTTGACTCATTACACGACAAGGCGTCGCTCATCAAGCCATGCATTTTACAGATACAAGCAGGCTGTTCATTAATATCGATTTTAGGCAAGCGCGAATGCGCTTGTACTGCCGCTATTTTGTTTAAACAGACATGGCTTGACTATTTTCGTGACTTATGATCTATGAAACCACTCAAAATAGTTGCGGTGGAATAGTTCTTGTTTAAGCGCCAGAAGGGGGGTGCGGACAGAAAGTTGGACCGCGGGGCGGTCCGGACTGGAGGTTCGCATGTACAGCAGGGAGAAGGTCGAGCTCTTCCTCCTGGCGACGGA
>URHU01000105.1:0-6443 GCA_900547715.1 uncultured Collinsella sp.
TACACGCGTAAGATCGTCGGCAGCGTCAGATGTGTATAAGAGACAGGTGCCGTACTGGGCAAGCTGGCGCTCGCGCAGGGCCATGTCCAGCTCCTGCTCCTCGCGGTCGGCCGCGTAGGAGTGCGGGCGCAGGACCAGGTAGGCAATGAGGCCTACAAACGGGATGAGGGCGATGATGCCCCATGCCACGTAGGCGCTGGCGCCGCGGCGGCGACCGTCGATGAACACATAGACGACCGACAGAA
Organism: uncultured Collinsella sp.; assembly: GCA_900547715.1. Taxonomy (GTDB): domain Bacteria; phylum Actinomycetota; class Coriobacteriia; order Coriobacteriales; family Coriobacteriaceae; genus Collinsella. Next base: position 246 of record URHU01000105.1, read on the forward strand.
CATACAGGGCAATGATAAAGCCAACGAAGGCATAGACGACGCCCATAAGCTGCGGCGACATGAGCTCGGAGATGTACTTGGACATTACGGGTACCTTTCGGAATATTAACAGTCCGTGCAAGTTTACCACGGGGTTTGTTTATATGGGACCACGGCTAGGCGCGGGGCTGACGCGGACACAAACATCTCAATCCGTAACAACTAGGACCGAAATCCGGTCCTAACTGTTACAGAACGAGACAAACGGAGGGGCCGCCTGACAAACGTCTCGATCTGTAACAACTGGGACCAAATTTCCCCTCTTACTGTTACAGATCGAGACAAACCTCTGACACCAGGAGCGGCAGACGAGGTCGCCGATGGTCCTGTGTCTCCCCTCGCCTGCCGTTGGCGGGTGTTGCGGGGCTGTTCGCCGCATTGCCGCCGCACTGGGGGTGTGTAGACCGTAGGATGGTCTTATTGACGGCCTGTCAACTTGTCTGGGAGGCACCGTGGCAGAAACGTTTGATATCGCAATTGTGGGCGCGGGCATTACCGGGTGCGCCATCGCGCGGCAGCTCGCGCGGTTTGACCTGTCCATTTGCGTGGTCGAGGCAGCCAACGATATTGCGCTGGGCGCGTCGAAGGCCAACGGCGGCCTGGTGCACGCCGGTTACGATCCGGCACCGGGCACGGTTAAGGCGCAGGTCAACGCCCGTGGCTGCGAGTTGTACGGTAAGTGGGCGCAGGAGCTGGGCTTTCTGTTCTGCCGCACCGGGTCAATGGTGTTGGGCTTTAACGACGAGGACCGCGCGCATCTGGAGCAGCTGCGGAGCAATGGCCTTACCAACGGTGTGCCCGAGCTGTCGATCATCGGACCCGACCGCATCCACGAATTAGAGCCGCGCGCCAGTGCCGATGCAACGTGCGCGTTGTGGTGCCCCTCGACTGGGTTTGTCGACCCGTTTGAGGTTGCCATCGCCGCGCTGGAGAACGCCGTGGCCAACGGGGTGACGCTTATGCGGTCTGCGCCGGTGGAGGCAATTGAAGTTGCCGACTCGGATGACGGAACCGCGCGCTTTACGCTGGCGACCCCCGCTGGCAACGTGCGCTGCCGCTATCTGATCAACGCAGCGGGCAACGGCGCCGCCGACATCTCGCATATGGCGGGCGCCGAGGAGTTCCAGATGGTCTGGCGCCAGGGCAACATCGTGGTGCTGGACAAGGAACCGCGCACGCTCATGCCGCTCTACCCCGTGCCGACGCCGGTGTCGAAGGGTGTTATCGTGACGGGCACCGTGCATGGCAACACCGTGATCACCGCCACGGCTGCCGCGCGCGAGCCGGGCGACACGCAGACCTATGCGAGCGATGTGAACGCGCTGCTGACCGGCGCGCGCAAACTGGTGCCCGATCTGGACACGCGCCGCGTGGTGCGCGCATTTGCCGGCGGGCGTCCGGTCATTCAGGGAACGAACGACTTCTTTATTGGACAGTCGGCCGTGGTGCCGGGGCTTTTCCAGGCGGTGGGCATTCAGTCACCGGGTGTGGCGAGCGCGCCGGCCATTGCCGAGCGCATAGAGCTTGTGATGCGTGAGGCGGGCGTGGAGCTGCACGAGCGGGCGGACTGGAACCCAATTCGCCACGCGCCGGACGACTTTGACCGTGCGCCGCTCGCGCGCAAGGAAAAGCTCATTGAGTCCGATCCCGCGTGGGGGCAGATCGTCTGCCGCTGCGAGACGGTGCCCGAAGCCGAGATCGTGGCCGCGATCCGACGCCAGCCGGGCGCGGTTTCGGTCGAGGGCGTCAAGCGCCGCTGCCGGGCCGGCATGGGTCGGTGCCAAAGCGGCTTTTGCCAGAGCCGTGTGGTGGCGATTCTGGCGCGCGAGTTGGGCTGCGACCCCAGCGAGGTGCTGTTAGAGGATGCCGGATCTTGGCTGGTCGAGGGACCGCTGAAGGGGGTGCGCTAGGATGGCGACGTTTGATATGCGCGACGAACGCGCGGAGGCCGGAACTGTAGCGTCGGTGTCGACGCAGGCCTTCGACGTGGTCGTTATCGGCGGCGGCCCCGCCGGCATGGCGGCCGCGCTTGCCGCGCAGAAGGTCGGCGCGCACGTAGCCATCGTGGAGCGCGAGCAGCACCTGGGCGGTATCCTCCGCCAGTGCATCCACCCCGGCTTTGGCCTGTCGCACTTTAAGCAGGAACTCACCGGACCCGAGTACGCGCAGCGCTTTATCGACCAGGTGCACGCAACCGACATTGCGCTGTTCCTGAACAGCATGGTGATTGGGATTGATTCGGGCGAGCCTACGGAAGACAACGCGGTCCATACCGTCACGCTCATGAGTCGCAACGGCATGTTACAGCTCACCGGACGCGCGATCGTCCTTGCCATGGGGTGCCGTGAGCGCACGCGCAGCGAGATCAAGATCCCCGGCAGCCGACCCGCCGGCGTGTTTACGGCGGGCCTGGCGCAGCGATACATCAATATCGAAAACCTCAAGCCCGGCTCGCGCGCCGTCATTTTGGGCTCGGGCGACATCGGGCTGATCATGGCACGCCGCTGCGCACTCGAGGGGATTTCCGTCGAGGGCGTATACGAGCTCATGCCGTACGCCAACGGTCTGCGCCGCAACGTCAAGAATTGTCTGGACGACTTTGGCATTCCGCTGCACCTGTCCACCACCGTCACGCGCGTGATCGGGCACAGCCGTGTGGAAGCCGTCGAGGTAAGCCAGGTCGACGAACACCTGGCGCCCATTGCCGGGACGGAGCGCATCGTTCCGTGCGACACACTGCTGCTTTCGGTGGGATTGATTCCAGAGAACGAGCTTTCGGTTGCCGCGGGCGTGGAGCTTGACCCGCGCACGCGCGGCGCTGTGGTGGACCAAAGTTTGCAGACGGGCGTGCCGGGCATCTTTGCCTGCGGCAACGTGCTGCACGTGCACGACCTGGCCGACAACGTGACGACCGAGTCCAAGCGCGCCGGTGCGGCTGCGGCGGCGTGGGCGTTGGGGAACGACACGAATGTCGAGGCGAGCGCTGCGAGCACGGGCTGCGAGCTCAAGGTCTCCCCTGCAGGTATTGCAGGCTACGCGCTACCGGGACGCGTTACGGCTGTGGCGCTCACCAAACTCAACTTCCGTGTGCGCCGGCCGGTCAATGCCGCCTGCGTGCGCATTCTAGCAGGCGACGAGGAGCTGTTCGCCGGAAAGGTCCGTGCATTTAAGCCGAGCGTCATGGAAAGCTTTCCGCTGCCGACAAAGGTGATTCAACGTGTACTCGACCTGGGTGTCAGCGAGATTATCCTGTCTGTCGACCCCGTTGAGGAGGCGTAAGGCCATGAGCACGAATATGACCGAGACCTTGCAGTTCAACTGCACCACCTGCCCGTCCGAGTGCCTCCTGACCGTAGAAGTAGAGCGTGACGCAGACGGCGCCCTGGTAGAGGTGCGCTCCGTGACCGGCAACAGCTGCCCACGCGGCAATAAGTTCGCACGCCAGGAACTCACCTGCCCCATGCGCGTGCTCACCACCACCGTGGCCGTATCCGGCGGCGATGAGGCGCTGCTGCCCGTGCGCACGGCCGAAGCCATCCCGCTGGCACTCCACGCCCACGCCATGGACCTAATCCGCGGCGCGGTCGTCGACGCCCCCAGCCGCATGGGCGACATCGTGCTAGAGAACCTCCTAGACACCAACATCAACCTAATCGCCAGCATGGACATCGACCCAGCCTAGCTAATTTGGGACGGGGCACTTTTAGCTACTCCACCATCCGCCCGGTCCTCCTCCGCAGTTGCGGTGAAATACGGACTGTTTTATGGCTTCAGGCCGCTAAACAGTCCGTATTTCACCGCAACTTATGAGGGCCGCATGGGATGCAAAGGAGTGTCCCCAGGTGCCGGCATAAAAGGAACGTCCCTAACTGCCGGGCATGGGATACCATGGTGACAGCCTAGCGAAAGGATGTTTCATGGCACATGTCGATGACCAGCGTGTGGCGCGCGTGCTCGATGCGCTCGAGGCTCAGCACCCCTGCGCGCAGCTGCTTGTGAATGACCCGTGGTCGATCTACTATCTGACCGGCTTTTATGCCGATATGTTCGAGCGTTTTTGTGGCGTGCTGCTCGCACGCGATTGCGAGCCGGTGATCTTGGTCAACGCCCTGCATCAGCTGCCCGAGTACGACAATGCCCGCGCGGCCTACCACAACGACACCGACATCGTGACCGACGCCATCGCACGCGAACTCGATCCGACCAAGCCGCTCGGCATCGATACCGTTATGCGCTCCGGCTTTTTGATGCCGCTCATGGAGCGCCATGCCGCCAGCGAGTTTTTCCTGGGCGACTTTGCCGTCACCGCCGCACGCACCTACAAAGACGCTACCGAGCAGGAGCTTATGCGCGCGTCCTCTGCCGCCAACGACGCCGTGATGGCCGATACCATCAAGCTCGTCCATGAAGGTGTGACGGAGCGCGAAATTGCCGACCAGATGCTCGGCCTGTATCGCAAGCACGGCTGCGAGGGCTTTAGCTTTCCGCCCATCGTGAGCTTTGGTGCCAACGCCGGCGACCCGCACCACGAGCCCGACGACACGGTACTCAAGCGCGGCGACGTGGTGCTGTTCGACATTGGAGGACGCCATCGCAACTACTGCTCGGACATGACGCGCACGTTCTTTTGGGGCGAGCCGGACGAGGAGACGGCGCGCATCTACGATATCGTGCGTCGCGCCAACGCGGCCGCCGAGGCACTCATCGCACCGGGTGTGCGCATGTGCGACCTGGACCGCGCCGCGCGCGACGTGATTAAGGATGCGGGCTATGGGCAGTACTTTACGCACCGCCTGGGACACTCGATCGGTCTGCAGGACCACGAGCCGGGCGACGTCTCGCTTGTCAACGAGCAAGTCGTAGAGCCTGGCATGACGTTCTCCATCGAGCCGGGCATCTACCTCCCCGGCCGCACCGGTGTCCGCATCGAGGACCTGGCCCTGGTGACCGAGAACGGCGTCGAGATTCTCAACGCCTACCCCCACGACCCAGCCCGTCTAGACTAGCCTTTACCCAATAGCCCCTCAATAAGTTGCGGTGGAATAGTTCCCAGATTGGCCCACAGAGGCATAATCCAGGGACTATTTCACCGCAACTACCATGGGGCCAAGTCGACCAATTTGACAGTCTAGAGATGCGCCACGAAAACGGGCTATCTACTACGTTTAACCCGCATGGGTCGACCATGCGGGTATTTTTTGAAAATCGGCAAGCCTTCTACCTGCGGTTTTAATTTCGCAATTATCGGCGTGGTCGAGGGTAACCGGTCAAACGTAGTAGATAGGCCCATTTCGTGGCGAGCAGGCCAACTAGCTGCCCCGCTGGCGGGGTTAACGGAGCAGACCGGCTACTTCGCCGGCTAGGGTGATGGTGCCGGCTGCTACGAAGGGCTCGCCTGCGGCATCGAAGGCAGCGAGGGCCTCGGACACGCTCGGGTATACGCCCGCAAGCTTATCGGCACCCACCAGGGCAGCAAGCTTCTCTGCCGGCAGGGCGCGGTCGGAATCGGTCTGGGTCACGACCACGCGGGGGAACGCCGGAACTAAAACGTCAACGATACCCGCCACGTCCTTATCGGCCAGCGCGGCGCACAGCAGCGTGGGGCGATCCTCTACGCAGGGATCGATCTCGTCCAGCGCGCTCACAAAGTTCTCGCAGCTCTGAGGGTTATGGCAGGCATCAATCAACTTGAGCGGATCAGTTCCCAGCACATCAAATCGTCCCGGCGTGGGGCAGCCCATAAGCGACGCATCGAGCTTGTCATGATCGAGCTCGTGACCCAGATACCCCTCGCACAGCATAATCGCGCACGCAGCATTCTGCGGCTGATACGCCGGCTTAACCATGCTAGACGTATAGATGGCACGCGGCGTAGTGCAGCTAAACTCCACGGTATCGCCCACGTGCTCCGGCACCTTGGTAGTGGCATGGTTCACCACGAGCGGTACTACGCCGCACTCGCGACAACGGGCATCCATCACGCGCTGAACACTCGCCTCGTGCGTGCCCTCGCCCAGCACAACCAGGCGTCCGGGCTTGATGACCGCAGCCTTCTCCCCCGCAATGGCCTCGAGCGTATCGCCCAAAATACGTGTGTGATCGAGCCCAATCTGTCTCTTATACACATCTCCGAGCCCACGAGACAGGCAGAAATCTCGT
>URHU01000106.1:0-6333 GCA_900547715.1 uncultured Collinsella sp.
CCGTCGCACCCTGCACCATGGCGCGCAGGTAATGGGCATGCCCCGGCACGTCGACCAGGCCGACGATCTTGCCACTCGGCAGCGCCAGCTCGCCAAAGCCCAGCTCCACGGTCATACCGCGACGGCGCTCAACCTCAAGACGGTCGGGATTCTTGCCGGTCAACGCCTCGATCAGTGCCGACTTACCGTGGTCGACGTGGCCCGCCGTGCCAACGATAACGGGACACTCCACCAGCGCCTGAACTTCACTCATCGAGCAATCGCCTTCTCAACGCACGCGACGAGCGTCGATGCCGCCGTCTCGATATCGCGGTCGCCAACGAGCGTGCGCACGTCAAACAAAATGCGATCGTGCGAGGTTCGCGTGACGACCGGCGTGTCGAAGTCCTGGACAAGCGAGCGCTTGAGCGCGTCGACTGTCAGGCGCTCATCAACAAGACGCACGGCCACGCACATCGTGGGCAGTTCAACGGTAGGCAGCGAACCGCCACCGGGCGTCGAGGACTCCTCGACAATCTCCAACTCAACGGCGCACGGGCAACCCGCCTTATCGAGCCCGGCGGCCATGCGATCGCGGAGCTTGCGGGCACGACGCTCCAGATGAGCCTGCGGAAGCGTGAGCATGTTGAGCACCGGAACCTCGCGATGGGCCACATCCGCCCCGTCCATGTAAATGCGCAGTGTGGCCTCGAGCGCCGCCAGCGCGAGCTTGCCCGGGCGCAGGGCACGCATAAGCGGATGCGACCCGCAAGCCTGGACCAGATCGCGACGGCCCATGATAATGCCCGCCTGCGCGGCGCCCAGCAGCTTATCGCCCGAGCACGACACGATATCGAGCCCCGACGCCACCGAAGCGGGCGTAGTCTCCTCGCCGCCGCGCACCAAGATGTCGTCGGGCAACAGCGCGCCCGAACCCTGGTCCTCGTAGAACAGCAGGCCATGCTTGTGCGCCAGCGCGGCAAGCTCCTTGGAGCTCACTTCCTCGTGAAAGCCCTCAATGCGGTAGTTGGAAGGATGGACCTTCAAGATCATGGCCGTGTCGGCCGTGATAGCGCGCTCGTAGTCGCCCAGATGCGTGCGGTTGGTGGCGCCGACCTCGACAAGTTTGGCGCCCGAAGCCGCCATGACATCGGGGATGCGGAAGCTGCCGCCAATCTCGACAAGCTCGCCGCGGCTGACGATGACCTCTTTACCCGCGGCGTAAGTCGCCAGCACCAGCAGCACAGCGGCGGCGTTGTTGTTGACCACGAGCGCGTCCTCGGTACCGGTGAGTGAGCGGATCAGCTGCGCGGCGTGCTCCTTGCGCGACCCGCGCGAACAAGTGTCCACACTGTACTCGAGCGTGCTGTACCCGCGCGCGACCTCGGCCACGGCCTTTGCCGCCGACTCCGCGAGCGGGGCACGGCCCAAGTTGGTATGGATGACCACGCCCGTGGCGTTGACGGCAGGACGCAGGCTCGGCAGCGCGGATCGATGCGCACGCCACTCGATCGCCGAGGCCAGGTCGCGCTTAGAGCGCGGGGCGGCACCGGCGCGAATGGCGGCGCGTTCCTCGTCGAGCTCGGCCGTGACGGCGGCATGCACCACCGCGTCGCAGGTCTCCCCCGCCGCCTTCACAACCGGCCACTCGGCGAGCAGCTCGTTGACGGAGGGAATGGCGCGCAGGCGGGCGCGCACCTCATCGGACATGTTCTGGCTATCGCTCATGTGCGGCCTTTCAAAAGAAACGTGGATCAGTCGAATGCATCAGCTGAGTCAATTACTCGTCATTATCCCCGCGCGCGACAATCTTTTCCACGCGAACGGCGTTTTCCTGGGTAAGCGCGGCACCCGTCAACGGGTCCCAACGCAACGGCGTATGGTCGAGCGGACCCACGCCCAAGGCTTGAGCGCCACCGGCATCGGCGCCAAACGAACGCCCGCCGGGAGCGGCCGAGGTGAAGATGCACGCCGGATGCAGATACGGCGTCGTCTCCACGCGCACGCGGTCGCGGCCCATATCGCTCACGAGTTCGACGACCTCGCCGTCGGCGATGCCCATGTGCGCAGCAGCATCGGCATTCATCTGCACGGCATCCAGGTCCGATCCAGCCTCGGCGGCACCTTGGGCAGCGAGCCTGCGCGAAGTATGCGACTCAAAGGGACGGTTGCCGCTAATGAGGCGAAACATCCCCGGGCCGGGCTCCACCATGGGAGCGATCCAGTTGGGCACACGACCCATGCCGGCTCGCTCCCATATGTCGCTTGCCAGCGCAATCTTGCCGCCGGCAAGCGGAATCACCGGCTCACCCGTGCGCGTCGGCAGCGCCATGCCCGTATCGGCCCAGCCGCGCTCCTTGAGCTCGTCCAGATCGATCCCAAAAGGCGCCACCTGGGCAGCCGCCAGATCGTCAGACGTAAACTGGAAGTACTCGCCCACGCCACACGCCTGCGCCAGACCGGCAAAAATCTCCCGACCGGGACGTGTGTCGTCATGCTGCACAGGCAGCACGGCGTTGCGGTAGAACACGCGCGCATCGTTGGCGCCTGTCACCGTTCCCACGCCGCGGTCGGCCTCCAGATACGTCACGTCGGGCAGCACGAAGTCGGAAGCACGCGCCGTCTCGGACCAGCGAATATCAATCGTCACGAGCAAGTCGAGCTGCTGCAAAATACCCAACCAAGCCTGCGCATTGCCATAGCCCGCACCGGGGTTACTGGCATAGACGATAAGTCCACGCAAATCGCCGGCAAGAATCGACTGACCGATGGTCGTGCACAGACCGCGCACCGGATCGACCAGTGGATAGCGCTCGGACCCCAACTTGGGCTCACGTGGCATCGACGACGTCGCGAAACGCGCAGGGTCCAAATCGCCCAACGCAAGCGGCGTGGGCGGGTTGAGGGCACCGCCCACATGCCCGATACAGCCCAGCAGCACATCGACCAAGCAGATAGCGCGCGCGGTCTGAGTGCTATTGGCATACGCGATACCGATGCCACCATGAAAGCCCGCATCGACCACGGCGGCAGGCGCCGCAGCAGCCAAATCGCGCGCCGTCGCGACAATCTCATCGGCCGGCACGTCGCACATCGACTCGGCCCACTCAGGCGTCCAAACAGCAGCCGCCTGCGCCAGCTCGTCAAACCCCGTGGTATAGCGGGCAACAAACTCGCGGTCGTACAAGTCCTCGGCAATGAGCACATGCGCAATGCCCAGCAACAAGGCCAGGTCGCAGCCCGGACGCACGCGGAGCCAGCGATCGGCAATAGCGGCCGAGCCGCTGCGTCGGGGATCGACCACGATGATCTTCGCCCCACGGCGACGGGCATCGTTGAGCGCATCAACGGCCCCCATCGTAGACGAATCGACAATGGAACGCCCCAAATACATGATGCAATCAGTATGTGCCAGGTCGGAGGCGGGACTATAACCCAGGCTGTGCTCCCAGCCGGTAAGTCGGCTTACCTCGCAGGCACCGTCGGCACCGTACACGTTGGGCGAGCCCAGCGCATGCATAAAGCGATAGGCCCAGTAGCGGTCGAACGAGGGCACACCAAGTGTCATGCCCAGCGCACGGGGCCCGCGCTCGTCAACAATCCCCAAAAGACGCTCGGCAATCTGCGCGAACGCCTCGCCCCAGGTAATCGCATCAAACCCCGAGCCATCCCGGCGGCGTCGCATGGGGTGCACAATGCGGTCACGCTCGTCAAACGGCATTGCCAGGCGATGCCGTCCGCGGACGCACAGGGCACGCGCCGCGCACGGATGCCCCGGCACCGGCAACTCGGCCACCACACGCCCATCCTCAACATGGGCCGCAAAGGCGCAATCGGCATAGCATCCCCCGCATGTGGTCACCACGGCGCGACCGTCACGCTTCACATCAGATGCCATCTCGATTACCCCTTTCATCAGCCAAACACAACAGGCCAAAAGCCCGGCAACGAGCCCCCAGACCCAAAAAGCCTCCCGCACGGCAACGCCCCGCGGGAGGCCCAACGTCAAACAGACGGTACCTTACGCCTCGGACTTCTTAGCGTAGATAAACCAGTAGCCGAGCGCGATCAGAACCGCGCCGCCCACGATGTTGCCCAGCGTGGCGGCGGACAAGTTAAACGCAATGCCCGCAGCGTTGAGCGCATCGGCGCCGGCGACGTCGGCACCATAGCCGCACGCGTGCATCACGGCACCCATAGGCAAAAAGTACATGTTGGCGACGCAGTGCTCAAAACCGCAGGCCACAAAGGCGGCGATGGGCAGCAGAATGCCCACAACCTTATCGACCACGGTCTTACCGGCGGTACCGATCCACACGGCCAGGCACACAAAGATGTTGCACAGGATGCCGCGGAAGAAGATCGTCACCCAGTCGATCGTCACCTTGCCGGCGGCGACGCTCACCATGGAGTTGGCGACCGCCTCGCCGTTAAGCTTATAGATGCCGGCCATGTACACCAAAAAGACGATGAACAGGGCACCGACAAAGTTACCGACCCATACGACGACCCAAGCCTTGAGCATCTGGACCAGGGTGATCTTTTTGCTCTTGAGTGCGCAGACCATAAGCGAATTGCCAGTAAACAGCTCGGCGCCGCACACCAGCACCAGCACCAGGCCCAGGCAAAAGCACAGGCCGCCCACGACGCGCTGGGCGCCCCAGCCCAGCGTGCTATCGCTCAAGAACACGGTAAAGAACAGGCCGCCGAAGGCAATGAACGCGCCGGCGAACATCGCCAAAACAAAGGCCTTTGCGACCGGCAGGTTAGCCTTGGTCACGCCGGCGGCCTCGGTCTTGGCCTCGATCGCGGCGGGCGCCAGGCAATCGGGAGCGGGGTACTCCGCCTTGGAATCTGCCATGTCAATCACTTCTTTCCTAATCAGCAGGGACAAGCGCTCCTATTGCTCTTGTCCCAAGCGGACAAAGTGGGAAAAGTCGTTGGCGGCCACGGCGTCGTACACGGCGTCGACGGCGTCAAAGACCTCCGGGGACATAGGGTTGTAAAACTCCGTATCGCCCGGCTGAATCCCTATGAAGACGATATCTTCGCACGATTGCTCGATTTCCTCGATCAGAATCGACAAAGGGAGCGAATGCGTGGTGAACATCGACTTGCGGGCCACGTCACGTTTGTCGAGCAAGCGGATGGACCCGACGGGCAGCGCAATGTCGGCGGCATCGACCAAAACCAAACGCGGCGGACGCTCGCGCTTGACCTCGATTATGTCATCCTCGGGCGTCTGACCGCCATCGATGGTGTACCAACCGGCGATGGGCGCGTCCTCCATCTTTTTGGAGAGCACGGGGCCGGCGGCATCGTCGGCACGCAGCACGCTTCCCGCCGTGAGCACGATACCCGCAAACGGGGCGCCGTTCACACGGCCATCCACAACGCGACCCATTACTGCAACCTTCCCGTCAGATACACGCCCGACACATCGCGCACGCGCTCAACCAGATCGCGAAACTTCATTAAGAACGCGACCTGCTGGACATGCAGGCCAAAGTCGTTATCGAACACCGAGATGCCGGCCTTGGCCGACCCGCGAAAACCGCGCTCGTCGAGCAGCGCATCGCAGGCCTCGAGCAGTGACGGCACCGCCGCCTTGTCGAGCTGGCACTCGCCAAAGGAGCGGATGGCCTCGAACTTGGTTTTGGCCTCCCCCTCCGGCAGCGCGCCGACGAGCGAATAAAACACGTCCACCGGCACCGACAGGCGCGGCTCAAAGCAGTCGAGCACGCCGGTGTGGTGGCCCACGGCGAGCGTGTAGTACAGCACGTCGCAGGCCTCCTGGGGAACGTCTTCCTCGGTCTCCACAAACTTACGCGTGAGCTCGTAGAAGACCACCTGGTCGGGCGCATGGCCCAGGCAGGGGTCGGCGACGCCCTCGGCGGCCTCGACGCTTGCGCGCGAGGCGTCGCCAAAGGAGCCGCCGAGCATACCGGGGCCCGCAAAGTAACCAGAGCGGTCCGTGAGTTCCATCTAGCGACCTCCGGCCAGCACCAGATCCTGCAGCGCCGAGTACACCTCGACGCGGCGCGGATCGTCCTGCTTGTCGATGAGCAGCGCCATGGCACCGCGGATATCGCCCTTGGGCGCACCCTCGAGCGTATCCATAAACTCGTTGGCCAGGTCGCGGCCGTAACGGTAGCCGCTCATGGCGCGAGCCTCGCGCTCGATGGCAACGCGCAGCTTGTACGGCACGCCGGGGTGCAGGATATCGGCCTGCTCGCCGGCGGCCTCCACCGTGGTCTCGGCATGGAGCTTTTGGTCCAGCAGACCGAGCGCCATGGCAAAGCCGTAGACGGTCTGCGCGGGGCTGGGCGGGCAGCCGGGGATGTAGACATCGAC
>URHU01000107.1:0-6280 GCA_900547715.1 uncultured Collinsella sp.
TTTCTGCCTGTCTCGTGGGCTCGGAGATGTGTATAAGAGACAGGCCCAAGCTCTATCGCAACGCCGCCGGCAACATCCGCTTTGGTTCGGATGCCATCCGTGCGCTCGGAATGCTTCCCGAGTCCTGCACGCTCGATTACGAGGAGGGCGAGGAGCCGACGTTTGAGCCCGAGCCTGCGCCCGTTGTCACTGCGGATGATGAGTCTGCCGCGGTTACCGCTGCCGTTGCCGAGTCCGAGGCGGTGTCCGCGATCGATCCCGCGGCAGGACTGGACATTTTGGCTCCCGCCGCGCCGGCGCAAGACGTTGCGGACGAGTCTGACGACGATTACGTTGAACAGCCGAGGCGCGTGTCTTACGAGAGCGATACTGATTTCTCGGCCGAGATTCCAGCGGCAACGCCCCATGCCGATATTGCATCCGCGTTCTCTTCGATTGGCGCCAGCGCTTCCAACTTCTTTAAGGGTGCGCTTGCAAAGGGCAAGAAATTTGTCGACGATTTCGAGGAGAAGCGCGCTGCCGCACGCGAGGCTGCCGAGCAGGAGGCTATCGCTCAGCAGCAGGCAGCCGAGGCGGCACGTGAGCTCGCGGCGCAAGAGTTCGAGCAGAACGAGGCTGTGCAGTCCGTGCCCGTCGACGCCGCCGAAGCTACAACGTCCTTTGAGTCCCAGCAACCGACGTCCGCGGATGTTGTTGAGGCAACAACGTCTTTCGAGGCTCAGCAGCACGTCGATAGCACCATGTCGTTTGATGCCGCGAAGTTCGATTCCACGATAACGTTTGAAAAGCAGGGCACCGCGATTGCCGAGCCCCTTCCTATTTCCGATGAACAGGGCGACGCGGCAGACGATGACGAGCCCATTGATGCTGCCGAAATTCAGGATGCTGCCGAGGACGAGTCCGTCGAGGCCAACTCTGACGAAGAGCAATACGCGGCAGCCGATCAAGGTGATTCGACCGAGGTCGAGCAGGAGGAAGTGCCTGCGGTTTCCGAGACTCCCGAGACGGATGAGTCGAGGCCTTATTCCACGCAGATTTTCACCATGCCGACCCCGAGTGGTTCCGGTGCCACGGTTGCCAATGTCGCTCCCACCCAGGACGAAACGGTCGATTCCCTTATGGCCCAGATTTCCTCCCAGGCATCGCCGCGTCCGCAGATGAATGTTCCCGATCCGGCGTCGGCACCGTCGCCTGCACCTTCCTCGTCTCCGCTGGCTTCGGTCCCCGATCCGTCGCTGCCGTCTATGAAGCAGGCAAACGTTGCGTCTCGCACGTCGCTGTTCGACCTTCCCGACCCCTCCGCACAGGTCAACGATCCCTTTGCTACTGCCCAGGGCCCCGAACCCACATCGGCACCCGTTGCGCCTCCTGTGCCCGTTGCGTCGGGCGCACAGCCGATCGAGACCATTTCGGCTCCCGCCCCGGCGGCACCCAAGTCTCGTAAGCGCGGCCTGGGTGGTCTGTTCGGCCGTAAAAAGAAAAACGAGCAGGACAGCATGAGTGACTGGCTGGGCGTCGAAGACGATTACGATGCCAAGAAGTCCGGTCGCGGTATCGGTTCGTGGGATAACTTCGAGGATGATAACGATGGCTGGAAGGGCGGCGCTACGTCTTCCGACGGCGCTTCTTCCGAAGATATGCTCTCGGCTGTCGCCTCTATGGGCGATGATGAGCTGCTCGGTCACGATATCTGGTTTGTGGCAACGGGCGCCTCGGATTGTGATGGCGCCGGTATGAAGGCCTTCTTGGCTTCGCATCGCGATAAGCTCCGCGGCGTATTCTTTATCAATCTTGAATCCGTCGGCGCCGGTAGGCTTTCGGTTGTGACGGTCGAGGGCGAACAACAACTGCTCAAGGGCGATCGCCGCATCATGAACCTGGTCAGCAAGGTCTGCAAGTCGTTCCATGTCGATTGTGGCGCGCTCGAGATGCCCTATGCCAAGACCGATGCCTATGCCGCGCTCGAGGCGAGCCGCCGAGCCCTCACCATCGCCGGCGTGGACGGCACGCGTCTGGCTTGCGCTCGTACCGAGGACGACCTGCCCCACAATGTCAACCCGACGAACATTGCCACGGTATCCGAGGTCGTTACCGAGGTTATCCGCCGTTCGTAGGCGGAGCTCTAAGGAGTCAACGTGTTTTCGTATATTAAGCGCCATTGGCCTGTCTACGTGATTTTGACCTTGATTGCCATTGCGTTAGGATTTGGGGCCGCCTACATCGTGGGTGCGAAGGGCTCGACCCCCGCCTCCGCAATCAGCGAAGAGGTGGAGCAAGAACAGAGCACGGGTGCCGATGGGATTCCTGAGTCCGAGCAAGCAATCGTTGATGGTGGATCTTCGTCTGCAGAGTAGATACGGCGATTTAAATGATTGAAAGCGGGCGAGCCAGGGGACTGGCTCGCCCGCTTTTTCATCGCGCTAGCGCTTCTTTGGGATCGACCTAAGGCGAGCGAACCATAGGGCTGCGGCACCCGAGGTCAGGAGCGCGGTGATGCAAGCGGCGATGGGAACTGGTCCTGTTGCCGGTAGGTCCTGCGGTAGGGTACAGCGTTGAATGACACAGTCCTCGTCATGTGACTCAAGTTTATCGCCGCCGCCGTTGCGACAAAGATCGACGCGTGCGCTGTTGGTGAGTGCGGTTTGGGGCGTATAAGCCGATGTTGCCTGCATGTGCACGACTGCGCCCCGAGCGTCTGCACCAAGGATTGCTTTGGCATCGTCAAGGTCGTCGTGCTCATCTTTGAGATCATCGCGGGTCCAAGAATCCGCATCGCTTCGAGTCGTAAAGTCGGCGGCTACCGCACCGTATTCAATTCGAATGCCCGTTACGACGGTATTGGATGCAAGGTCGAGCTCTTCCGCCTCGAGTGTGGTGGATTCCGTGGTCGAGATATCCGCCTTCCAGAGGTGCCAACCGTCGTAATCGACGAGGCGACAGTCCTCACCCAGGCTCTCTTTTACTTCGTCGGACTCAAGCCAAGGATTTTCGTGCCCATCGTCAAGTGTCGCGTTCGCCGGTTCATCGACGTCTGTCGAGTCCAACGGCGTCGTGCGATACCACACGTTGCACAGACCGTTGAGGTCGCCGATGGCGACGGGGGTTTCGATTGAGATGAATCTCGCCGTGCCGTCTTTGGCGCACTCAAGATCATCGGTAATCGTAAACTCATCAACCCAAGTAGCGGAATCGTTTCGAGCATCGATGGTATAGGAGAAAAGCCCATCACTATTGGTTTGCGTCGTGGCGCGGTTTTTACCATCGCCGTTAGCCAACAGGCCCTTTTCGATAGGTTGGACAAGTTCCTGACGCTTGTCGACCTGCCCCTTGATCTCGATGGGCGCATCCTTCATCGCGACGGATTGGACTTCTCCCGTATCTTTTATTTCAAACGTTATCTCCTCGGCAAGGTCATAGGTCCGCGGAGACATCATTTCTCGCAACGAGTAGGTGCCAGGTGCAAGATGTTCGACGCGGTGCGGCTTGTCGGATGAGGTCCAGGAGTCTATTTCGGTTTTATCGGGACCATATAAGGTGAGCTGTGCGCCTTCCACTTCCTGCTCACCGCTTGCATCGACCTTGGAGATATCAACCTTGGTGTAATCGTCGGATACGTTAAGCCGTGCTTCTACAACGGGTGTTTTCTGGTCGGCATAAGTAAGGTCGACAATATGGGATGTCCGATCGAGTAAGAAGCCTGCCGGCGCTTGAGTCTCGACAACCTCGTAGCGTGCGGTGCCAGATCCCAGCGGGAGGTCGTCCGCGCGTGCTTCTCCAGTTTCATCTGTCGTGACGGTAGCGACAGTCTCACCGTCGAGCGCGGCAATGCTACCGTCGGGGCGCACGATATCACCCGAGGCACGGATCTCAAAGACGGCGCCCGCGAGGCTGCTGCCGTCTACGGCATCGGTTTTAACGATCCTGATGTTTCCGGTCGCGGCGTGGTCATAATACGAGGCGATTGCAACGGGCGTTAGGTTCATGTCGGCGGGTATGTTTACCTCGATTTCTTCGCCGACAAGATAGGGCTCTTTGGCCGAGGTTTCGCGTACATAATAGGTGCCCGGCACGAGCGATTCGGGCAGTGTGACGGTCCCGGTCGCGTCAGTCGTAAAGGTGTCCATTACGTTATGTGCTGGATACCAGCAAGTTTGTGAGACAGGTTCGTGATTGCTGTCGAGGAGTTGGAAGGTGAATCCGGCTAGGGGAACAGAAGCGCCTGTTTGGGCATCGCGTTTTACAATCTGGAGATGCGTCGACAGAGCGTGGTTGTCCACGATATATTGAAGCTCGGCGCCGTTGGAAATCTGATTGGCCCCGACGGTCCATTCCCCTGCACGTTTAAAACCCTCGGGGACGGTTTCCGGAACCTCGCGAATCGTGTAGCCGGCACGGTCATATGGGACAGCTCCGTGGACACCGGCGGGTCGCTTGCCTGTGCCGAACCATGCTTCGGGCTGATCTTTGGTGGAGGCAAAGCCATAGATGTTTGTGGTCAGTGTGCCAACAACCTGCTGAGAACTGTTGCTGACAACCTCAAAGACAACACCACCCGCCGGTTGCTCCAGGCCGGATTGGTCGCTATTGCCGTAATCCTTGAATTTGGAAATCTCAAGGTCAAACGCAATGGGGGTATCGGAAATGCGAGATTCGATCTCGACTACGCCTGAATCGCCGAGCTGGTCGGCTCCAACGGTATAGGTCCAGCTGTCGTTGGATGGCAGGTAGCCCTCGGGGGCTTTTGATTCGTAGATGGTAAAGGTTCCTAAGGGGACATCGACGAGGGTAGCCCGACCGCTTTCGTCGGTCGTGAGGATTTGCGCCCATCCAGGGGTTGATTGCGACACACACGTGAACTCTGCTCCTGCGAGTGAAGATCCCACCTGGGGGCCGGCATTCGTCGCGGCATCGAGTTTTACGATACGCAGGTTGATGGTGCCGGGCTGTTCATCAATGGCGACCTGTCCACCGTCATTCCCCGTGGTAAAGGCGATGCGATCACGACGGGGGACATAGCCGGCCGGCGCCTTCGTTTCAACTAGGTAGTATGCCGTGTTGGGCAGAAGTGTTGCCTGCGCTCGACCGTTGCTGTCCATCTGGATGGTGCCGACATGCGCGCCGCTGGCGCTCTCAAAAATATCGAATGTTGCCCCGTCAAACTGATAAGTATTGTTTCCGCTGGTAATGGCGGCGTTTGCAGACTGTTTTTTGAAGGAAACAGAGACCGCCGGCAGTACATAGAGCATGTCCTGACGTTTGCTGCCGCCCGATACGGCTCCTAGATAGCGTCGCGCGCGGTGCGGAGCGGCTTTGATGCTTCCTGATTTTGCGCTGTCGTGGAGCCACCGCGCCGCCGCCACGACTTCATTGTCAGTGGTAAAGTGCCCACTCTTGGTTTTGCCCTGAGCGGTCGTGTAAGAGTAAGTACCGTCGACATGGGTAGTGCCGTTGAGCATCCATACGGCAAGCTGGGTTGCGGCGCGGGCGCGATCGGGTGAAAGATGGTAACCGCCAAACGACGTGGCGGTAGGATATCCGTGACAAACGATTGCCGCGAACTCGTCGTCGAGCCACACCCAGCCTTGATCAAAGTTGAGCCATGGGCCGCCCGGCTTGGTGGGGCCGGGGCGCTCCTGGTTCATGCAGTAGGCAATCGAGGCGTCTTGAGCTTCATACTTGCCGATAAAGAAGGGCCCACAATCATCGCTAATAGTGCGGAAGCCGAGCTGGTCGTAGCCATCGACGGCAAATGCGGCTCCCGGTGCCAGGCAGCCGAAAAGCAGGAAGAGGAGCAGGAGCAGCGGACCTGTTGCGATTGCGCTGTGGACAGAGTGCGTGGGTGCGTTGGACATGGCTGCTCCTTATCCCTCGTGCGTCGCACGGGGAGGCTGCGACGCGTAGGATGAGGCTACCCCCGAGGTTCATGCGGGTAAGTACCGGAGCCTGACCAAAAGCTTGCCCAATTCCTGACAAATTGAGCTCAAATACAACAATCAAGCAAAAGTGCAGGTAGAAGATAGGGAGAACAGGAGGCCAAAGGTCCTCATCTCCACAATTGACGCGATTTTCAAACGAATCTCCACAGCTAAAACAAGCATCGCCACCCTTGTATCGAACAAGACAACCGCGTTATACTAGCCAACACACAAGCGGGCATCGCCAAGTGGTAAGGCATCAGCTTCCCAAGCTGACACTCGCGGGTTCGAGTCCCGTTGCCCGCTCCACACAAAACAGCAGGTCAAGAGCTTAGAGCACTTGGCCTGCTTCTCTTCTGTCTCTT
>URHU01000108.1:0-6143 GCA_900547715.1 uncultured Collinsella sp.
CGAGATTTCTGCCTGTCTCGTGGGCTCGGAGATGTGTATAAGAGACAGGTGTAGTTGGTGGGATCGACCTGGGCCATCGCGGCCTCGGCCTCCTCCACGCGGGCGCGCTGCGTATCCATCTTGCGCTCGAGCGAGCTCACCTCGCGGCGGAGCTTCTGGCGCTCGGCATTGGAAAGGCCGTTGGGCTGACCGCTCGACTTGGGCTTTTCGGCCGCAGCCGCCGCGGCACCGGTGTCGAACGTGCCGGTCTTGGCGCTCGGCGCGCCCACGGGCTCGCCCTCGGCCGTGGCGTTGCACAGGCGCAGGTACTGGTCGACGCCGCCGGGCATATGCGTCAGATGGCCATCGAGCAGTGCCCACTGCTGGTCGGTCACGCGCTCCATGAGGAAACGGTCGTGCGTCACCAGAATCAGCGTGCCGGGCCAGCCGTCGAGCAGATCCTCGACAATCGCGAGCATGTCGGTATCCAGGTCGTTGCCGGGCTCGTCCAGGATGAGCACGTTGGGCTCGTCCAGGATCGTCAGCAGCAGCGACAGGCGACGGCGCTGACCGCCCGAAAGGTCGCCGATGCGGCTCCAGAGCTGCTGCGTCGTAAAGCCCAGACGCTCGCAGAGCTTCTCGGGCGAAGTCTCCTTGCCGTCGATGACGTAGTACTTCTTATAGTTGCTGAGCACCTCGCGGATCGTGTCGCCCATGTAGGGCTCGAGCTCTTCGAGCTGCTGCGACAGCACGCCAAAACGCACTGTCTGGCCAATCTTCACGCGACCGCGCAGGGGCGCGATCTTGCCCTGAATCACGCCGAGCAGTGTGGACTTGCCGGCGCCGTTCTCGCCCAAAAGACCATAGCGGTCGCCCGCGCCAATGAGCCAGGTCACATCGGAGAGCACCTGCTTGGGCGCGCCGTCGGTATCCGTGTAGCCGGCGTCCACGTCGACCACGTCGATGACCTGCTTGCCCAGGCGGCTCACGGCCAGGCGCTTGAGCTCCAGCTCGTCACGCACGGGCGGCACGTCGGCAATCAGCTCGCGAGCGGCATCCACACGAAACTTGGGCTTGGTGGAACGAGCCTGGGCACCGCGGCTCAGCCATGCGAGCTCCTTGCGCGCCATGTTGCGGCGACGCTCCTCGGTGACGGCGGCCATGCGGTCGCGCTCCACGCGCTGCAGGATGTAGGCCGAGTAGCCGCCCTCGAAGGGATCGACCTGGCCGTCGTGGACCTCCCACATGCTGGTGCAGACCTCGTCCAAGAACCAGCGGTCGTGCGTGACCACGAGCATGGCGCCCTGACCGCGCTGCCAGCGGGCCTTTAAGTGACGAGCGAGCCAGTTGATGGTACGCATGTCCAGGTGGTTGGTGGGCTCGTCGAGCATGAGCACGTCGTAGTCGCCGATCAGCAGGCGCGCGAGGTCCACGCGGCGGCGCTGGCCGCCCGAAAGCTCGCCCACCGTGCCCTCCCAGGGCACATCGCTAATGAGGCCGGCGAGGATCTGGCGTGTGCGGGGGCTCGACGCCCACTCGTACTCGGGCGTGTCGCCCACGACGGCATGATGCACGGTATCGGTGTCGACAAGCTGGTCCTTTTGGCCGAGCAGACCGATCGTCGTGCCGCGGCGGTGCGTCACGCGTCCGTCGTCGGGCTCCAGCGTGCCAGCGAGCACGCTCAGCAGCGTCGACTTGCCGTCGCCGTTTTTACCGACAATACCAATGCGGTCGCCCTCGCCCACGCCGAGCGTCACGCTATCGAAAATATGCTTGGTGGGAAACTCTAGGCTGACGGAATCGCATCCCAAAAGAATCGCCATATGCCCTGCTCCTTCGTAGAAATTCAACGTTGTCCATGATAGCAGCGAGCCCCACCCCAAACCACCACGAAGGCGCCTGTCCCCTTTGTGGTGGTCGTTTCGGTCGCAGAGCAAAAGGCGGGCCATCTCCCACAAGAGATGACCCGCCTCTCCAATCAGTCCCGCGGCAACCGTGGCCGCCGCGGGCCTCAAGCATGTCCCGGACTAGGAGAACATGCCGGTGAGGTAATCATTCAGCCGCTTATCCTTGGGCCGTTGGAAAATCTCGTCGGTCTCGTCGTACTCGACCATATCGCCCATGTAGAAGAACGCCGTGCGATTGGACACGCGCGATGCCTGCTCCATGTTGTGCGTCACGATGACGATGGCGCGGTCGGCAACGATCGACGACATGAGGTCCTCGATCGCCAGCGTCGAGATGGGGTCGAGCGCCGAGCAGGGCTCGTCAAACAGAATCACGTCGGGGTTGAGTGCCAGCGTGCGCGCAATGCACAGGCGCTGCTGCTGGCCGCCCGAAAGCGCGTAGGCGCTCTTGTCGAGCTTGTCCTTGACCTCGTCCCAAAGCGCCGCGCCGCGCAGGCTTTCCTCGACCATGCGGTCGAGCTCGTCGCGGTCGGTGATGCCGTGGCGCCTAGGCGCAAACGTGATGTTGTCGCGAATGGACTTGCGGAACGGGTTGGGCTGCTGGAACACCATGCCAATGGAACGGCGCAGCTCGTAGGTGTTTTCGGTCTTGGTGTTCACGTTGCGCCCGCGATAGTTGATCTCGCCTTCCACGCGGCAGCCGCGAATCTCGCGATTCATCAGGTTGAGGCTACGCAAGAAGGTCGACTTACCGCAGCCCGAAGGCCCAATGAGCGCCGTGATCTCGCCCTTGTGAAAGTCGAGCGACGTATCGTGCAGCGCATGGTGGTCGCCATAGTACACGTTGACGTCCTTGGTAGAGAGCACGACCTCGTCGCTCACGGCCTTGCCGCTCACGCGAACGCGCTTCTCGCTCTCCCCCACACTCGACAGAAAGTCCTGGGTCTCGGACGTGGCCGCCTCGGTTGCGGGCGTTGCATTCATCTCGCTCATTCGGCCGTCATCTTCCTTGCCAGTTGCTTGCCCACGATGCGGGCGATTACGTTAAACAGCAGCACGCAGATCATCAGCAGTGCGGCGGTGCCCCAGACGATCTGCTGGGCCTCGGGGCTGCCCTCGCCATAGATCTTGTAGATATGCACGGCAAGCGACTCACCGGGGCGGAACACGTTCCAGGCGCAGGTGGGGCTCGACAGGTTAAAGCTCAAGAAATTCAGGCGAACCGGCGAGCTCATACCCGAGGTAAAGAGCAGCGCTGCGGCCTCGCCAAACACACGGCCGGCCGAAAGCACGATGCCGGTCACGATGGCGGGCATGGCCTCGGGAATCAGGATGTGCAGCGTGGCCTCCCAGCGGGTAAGGCCCATGGCCAGGCATGCATCGCGCTGGGCCTGTGGCACGTCCTCGAGCGCCTGCTGAATCACGCGCACCAGGATGGGGATATTGAACATGGTGAGAGCGACGGCGCCGGAGATGATGGAGTACTTCCAGCCCAGCTGCACTGAGAACACCAGAAAGCCGAACATGCCGACGACGATGGAAGGCAGCGAGGACAGCGTCTCGATGGCGGTAGAAGCGATGTCGCGGATAGGGCCGTTCGGCGCGTACTCAACCAGGAAGACCGCTCCGCCCAGACTGATGGGCACCGAGATGACCAGGGTGATCAACAGCAGATAGAACGAGTCGAACAGCTGGTAGAACACGCCGCCCTGGGTTCCGTTGGCGCGCGACGGCTCCGTGAGAAAGCCAGGTTTGAACAGCGTCGAGATGCCCTCGAACAGGATGTAGGCCACCATGGAGATGACGATGAGCATGACGATGGCGACGATCGCCGTCAACACGCCCGTGGCGATGCGGTCCTGTTTTTGGACACGCCCGAGTCTCGCCTCGTCGATATGGATGCGCGTGCTAGCCACGAGCCTTCGCCCCCTTGCGGCCAATGAGATGGATAATCAGGATGAAGATGAGGCTCATGCCCATCAGCAGCAGACCGAGCGCCCACAGAACGTCGTCCTGGGCCGAGCCCTCGGCATAGACCGCCATAGACGTGGTGAGCGTGGTGGTGATGGTGGACGCCGGCGACAGCAGCGACGTCGGCATGGCCTCGATGCCGCCGATAACCATGCGCACGGCGAGCGTCTCGCCAAAGGCGCGGGTCATGCCAAGGATGACCGCGGTCATGAGCGAGGGCATGGCGCTCTTGAGCACCACGTGCCAGATGGTCTGCCAGCGGGTATAGCCCAGCGCGAGCGAGCCCTGGCGGTAGCTGTCGGGCACGGCGCGCAGGCCATCGACCGAAAGCGTGGTCATGGTCGGCAGGATCATGACGGCCAGCACGATGGCGCCGGGCAAGATGCCCAGGCCCGTGCTCACGTGGAAAACGCTCTTCATAAGACCGACGACCACGTGAAAACCGATCAGGCCAAAGACGACCGAGGGGATGCCGGTCAAAAGCTCAATGAGCGGCTGAAAGATCTTAGAGCCAAACTTAGGGCTAATCTCGACCGCAAAGATGGCAGAGCCGATGGCGATGGGCAGCGCGATGAGCGTGGAGAGTACCATGACCGCAAACGAGGTGACGATCAGGGGCAGGGCGCCGGTGTAGGGCAGGCCGTTTTCGGCCGTGTTGGCCAGGTCCCACTTGGTGCCGGTGAAGAACTCGGCAACCGAAACGCCATCCTTGAGAAAAGCCGAGAGGCCCTTTTGGGCGACCATGAAGATGAGCGCGGCAACGACAAGCGTCACGAGCGCTACGCACGCGCCCGTGACGCCCAGGCCCACGTTCTCAAGGTCGCGCTTTGGCAGCTGTTTTGCCATTGCAAACCTTTCCGGGGCGATTACTTATTTAGCAGAGACCTTGCCGCTGGCGTCCTTGACGACCTTCATGGCAGAGACGGGGATAAAGCCCTGCTCCTCGACGAGCTTGCCCTGGACGTCATCGGAAAGCATGAACTCCAGGAAGGCCTTGGTGGCCTCGTCGGCATCCTTAGCGCAGTACATGTGCTCGGTAGCCCAGATTTTAAAGGAGTCGTCGGTGACGTTTGCGCTCTTGGGCTCCACGCCCTCGACCTTGATGGCATTGAACTTGGAGTCATCGAAGTGCGAGAAGTCCAGGTAGGAGATGGCGTTGTCGGTGCTGCCCATCTGAGTCTGGACGTCGCCGGACTTGTCGAGCTCGGCGTCGCCCTTAAAATCGACGGCCTCGTCGCCAAAGACAGCCGCCTCAAAGGTGGCGCGGGTACCGGAGCCGGCCTTGCGGTTGAGGACGACGATAGTAGCGTCGTCGCCGCCAACCTCCTTCCAGTTGGTGATCTGGCCGGAGAAGATGCCCTTGAGCTGCTCGAGGGACAGGTCGTCGACCGTCACGTTCTTGGAGACGACGGGACCCATGCCCACGACGGCGACCTCGTGATCGACGAGGTTCTTGACCTGGTCGGCCTCGAGCTTGGTCTCGGCGAAGACGTCGGAGTTACCGATGGTGACGGTGCCGGCGGCGACAGCGGTCAGGCCCTTGCCCGAACCGTTACCCGAACCGGAGACGGAGACGTCGGGGTTGGCATCCATGAACTTCTCGGCAGCAGCCTCGACGAGAGCCTGGAACGAGGAGGCACCGTCGTAGGTCACCTCGCCGGAGACGGACTCGGCAGCGGCAGCGGCGCTGCCCTTGTCGGCGGCGTCGGATGCGCCGGAGCCGCCACAACCAACGAGACCGAGGCCCACGATGCTGGCGAGGCCACCAGCGAGGCCGAGGAACTGACGACGAGAATAAGCCTGATCGAGCATGATCTTCCTTTCATACATGCGACTCGCGGGCACCCTGCCCGCTTTGCTGTTTGGAAAGATACGGCCTCGATCGGGCAGTGCCCGCGCCAACTGCGGTTTCTTACGGGCTATTGATAGACCCTTACCGCAAGCGCGGCTCGGCTTTACAAACGAATAACAAACCCGCCGCCGAACATGACCAGCCTTTTACACCAATAAAAACAAAGTTGCGGTGAAATAGTTCCTGCTTGGCCATCAAATGGCCCATTCTAGGAACTATTCCACCGCAACTTAGATTGGGAAACCGCGAGACCTTAAAGCTCTAATTCATTCAAACGGAGGATCGCAACAATATAGATCTTGAGCGCTTGTTTAAGCTGTTCCTCGTTGGCGCACTCGTTGGGGCCGTGCATCTGGCCGCCCCATGCGGGCAGCTCCAGGCCTGTCTCTTATACACATCTCCGAGCCCACGCGACAGGCAGAAATCTCGTATGC
>URHU01000109.1:0-6142 GCA_900547715.1 uncultured Collinsella sp.
ATCTACACGCGTAAGATCGTCGGCAGCGTCAGATGTGTATAAGAGACAGCCTTTGGCCGACCGTATCGACATGATGATTGATGTGACCCGTCCCGACCCTCAAGTGATTATCGAGGGTGCGGAGGGCATGTCGTCGGCCGAGTTACGTGACTACGTTGTGCGCGGTCGCGCCTTTCGCGCTTGGCGCGAATCCCGCATGGACGATGCGGATGCCGAGGCCGAGGATGACGAGACACGGTCCATTGACGGCGTCGTTTCGACCTTTGAGCTCGATGATGCGGCGGAGAAGTGTGTGCTCGGCCTGTCGAAGCGCACGCATCTCACAGGGCGTGGCATCGTGCGCCTTGTTCGCATTGCGCGCACGATCGCAGATGTCGCCGAGAGCGAGCAGGTGACGCAGGACCACGTGCTCGAGGCGGCGATGTACCAGGGAAGGAGGGACCAATGATGGTTGAGGGGACCTTCGAGCTGCATCCAGGTGACGCGTTGTATCCCGAGACCGTTTTGGAGCTTTCTGATGTACCTCAGACGCTCTATGTGCGCGGCAACCCCGAGGCGCTTTCGACGCCCGCGCTCTCCATCATCGGTGCGCGAAAGGCCTCGCCGTATGGTCTTGCCGTGGCAGAGCTTGCGGCGAAGGTGGCGGTTGAGGCGGGAGTGACGGTAGTTTCGGGCGGTGCGGTCGGTTGTGACCAGGCCTCGGGTTGGGCTGCGGTCAACGCCGGCGGCAAACACGTTGTGGTGCTGGGGACGGGCGCCGACGTGGTCTACCCGCGTTCGAGCGCGGGGCTGATTACGCGCACGCTTGATACGGGTGGCGCGGTCGTGTCGATCTCTCCGTGGGGCATGGGTCCGCGCAAGTTCGCCTTTCCGCGCCGCAATCGCGTAATCGCGGCCCTGTCGCAAGCCCTCTTTGTATCCGAGGCGGGTATGCCTTCTGGGACGTTTTCCACAGCCGAGGCTGCTATGGATTTGGGGCGCGAACTTCTTGCCGTGCCGGGGTCGATCCTATCGCCCGAGTCGCGTGGCACGAATTACCTCATTGCGAACGGTGCCTGCTGCATCATCGACGAGGAATCTATCGAGATGGCTATCTCACGCATCTACGGCACCCTGCGCTACTCGCGCCCCGATGCTCCCGGCATTGCCGACCTGAATCCAACGCAGCAGACCGTGATGCATGCGCTCATCGCCTCTCCACTCAAGGTCGACGACATTGCGGCGCTCGTCTCGCTCGATGCTGTCGGCGTACTCAAACTCTTGGGTTCGCTTGAACTCGAGGGCCTTATCGAGCGCATGATGGATGGAAGGTATGCGCCCTCCAAGTTTGCCCTTCACGCCCAGACACCCTTCGGTCACAATGGAAAACGTGTCAATTAGAAAGGTGTTTGCAGATGCAGTTCGATCAGGTGACGGTTATCGGTGGCGGTCTGGCGGGTTCGGAGTGCGCGATCCAGCTTGCAGACCGCGGGTTTGCCGTAAAGCTGTGCGAGATGCGCCCCCAGGTGAGCTCCCCGGCCCACCATACCGATCATCTGGCAGAGCTCGTCTGCTCCAATTCGTTTAAGTCGACCCGTCCGGATTCCGCGGCTGGTTTGCTGAAGGCCGAGCTTGAGCGCATGGGTTCAGTCCTGCTCGATTGCGCCCATCGCGCGGCTGTTCCCGCCGGTGGCGCCTTGGCGGTCGACCGCGTCAAGTTTTCCGAGCTTGTCGAGGCCGAGGTTGCCGCTCGTCCCAATATCGAGGTCGTGCACGGCGAGGTCACGCAGATTCCCGAGGGTCACGTGGTCATTGCCGCGGGCCCGCTGTGTTCACCGGCGCTGAGCGAAGAGGTCATGAAGCTCGTCGGTGGCGACGCCCTTGCGTTCTTCGATGCCGCGGCGCCGATCGTCGATGCCTCCACGCTCGATATGGACGTGCTGTTCTCGCAGTCGCGCTACGAGGAGCAGGGGAGCGGCGACTATCTCAACGCTCCGCTCAACAAGGAGGAGTACGAGGCCTTTATCGAGGCGCTTACCACGGCCGACCGCGTGGTGCTCAAAGACTTTGAGGGCGGCGATCTGTTCCAGGCCTGCCAGCCTGCCGAGGAAGTTGCGCGCACCGGCAAGGACGCCATTCGCTTTGGCGCCATGAAGCCCGTCGGCCTCACCGACCCGCGTACCGGACGTCGCCCCTGGGCGGCGATTCAGCTGCGTGCCGAGAACAAGGAGAAGACCGCCTATAACCTGGTGGGCTTCCAGACCAACTTGACCTTTGGCGAGCAGAAGCGCGTCTTCCATATGGTGCCGGGCCTGGAGAACGCTGAGTTCTTCCGCTACGGTGTCATGCACCGCAATACCTTTGTCGACGCCCCGCACGTGCTCGATGGCACCTTTGCCGTGCCCGGTACCGGCGTGCGTCTGGCCGGTCAGATCACCGGTACCGAGGGATACATGGAAGCCGTGGCGACAGGTCTGCTCGCGGCGCTCAACACCTATGCCGAGGCTATCGGTGCCGCGGGCGTCGAGTTGCCGCGTGTGGGTGCCCTGGGTGCGCTCGTGGGCTACGCGACCGATCCTGCCACCGTGGGCTATCAGCCTATGCATGTCAACTTTGGCCTGGTGCCGCCGCTCGAGGACGGTAAGCGCCGCAGCAAGCGCGACCGCTATCAGGCCTATGCGGACCGTGCGCTCGAGGCCCTCGATGCCTACTTGGCCACGCGTTCCGACTTGTTTGGAGGCGACCGGTCATAGCCTTTGACCTGTACGACACCGTCGACTCGTTTATCGCCTATATCGCACGCGTCGAGGGACTTTCTCCCAACACGGTGACGGCCTATGGCTCGAGGCTGGAGCGCTTCGCTGCCTGGTGCGAGCGCGAGGATATCGATGCTTTCGCTGCCGACGTGCGCACCATTCGTCGCTATCTTGCCGAGCTTTCGCGTGAGCAGGTGGCTCCCCGAACGCTTGCGGCGCACCTGTCGGCCATTCGATCTCTCTATCGCTGGATGGCTGCCGAGGGGATTGTCGAGGGCGATGCGGTCTCGGCGATCGCATCGCCCAAGCTGCCGCGTGACCTGCCGGGTGTCCTTACGACCCAGCAGGTCGAGGCGCTGCTCAAGACGCCTGATACCTCGACGCCCGCGGGACTGCGCGATGCGGCGATGCTTGAGTTGCTCTATGCCTCCGGCGCGCGAATCTCGGAGCTCGCGGCGCTCAACGTGGAGTCTATTGGTTGGTCCGAGCGAACGCTGCGACTTTGGGGCAAGGGGAGCAAGGAGCGTATCGTCCCTCTGTATCGTCGTGCGCTCGAGGTGACGCATCTCTATATTGAGGAGGGGAGGCCGGAGTTGCTCGCTCGGGCAAAGCGCCGCGACCTCGCTACCGGGCCGCATCCGCTGCTTATATCGGCGCGCGGCAATCGCATGAGCGCCGCGATGCTCCGGCGGCGGTTCCATACGCTGGCGACGCTCGCCGGCATTCCGGCCGACATCGCCCCGCATGCGATGCGCCATACCTTTGCGACCGACTTGCTCGAGGGCGGTGCGGACCTGCGCTCGGTTCAAGAGCTGCTAGGTCATGCGAGCCTGTCCACGACGCAGATCTACACGCATCTCACACCCGATCGGCTTAAGCGGGCTGTGGCTCAAGCCCATCCCCGCGGCGAATAGTGGCTGGGACGTCCCGCGCCGCACTCAGGTGTGTGGTTTTGATTGCGGGTTGGCAGGAAGAGGCATTCCTGCTATCATTCATCGGGTTGCTTCACGGCAACATGTTTTTATCACGCACGCGCGGCTACTTCATACCGTGGTGCCCGGGCTTTGGTAGCACATGTCCGGGTTGGTTTTGGAGGATGACCCCGCGCGGAGGCAAACCACAGGAGGTTTAACATGGCTACCAAGATTAATATCCGCACCCTGCTCGAGGCCGGCTGCCACTTCGGTCACCAGACCCGTCGCTGGAACCCCAAGATGAAGCCGTTCATCTTCGGTGAGCGCAACGGCATCTACATCCTCGACCTCAAGCAGACCATCCTCGACGCCGACCAGGCCTACACCTTCGTCAAGAACGTCGCCAAGGGTGGCAACGTGCTGTTCGTCGGCACCAAGAAGCAGGCTCAGGAGGCCGTCAAGAACGCTGCTGAGCGCGCCAACATGCCTTACATCAACCAGCGTTGGCTCGGCGGTATGCTGACCAACTTCGTCACCATCCGCTCCCGCATCAACCGCATGGAGGAGCTCGAGGCCATGGTCGAGGACGGCCGCATGGCTGTTCTGCCCAAGAAGGAGCAGGCTGTTCTCGGCAAGGAGCTCACCAAGCTCCAGACCAACCTCGGTGGCGCCCGCGACATGAAGGGTCTGCCCCAGGCTCTCTTCGTCATCGACACCAAGCGCGAGGAGAACGCCATCAAGGAGGCTCAGCGCCTGAACATCCCCGTCGTCGCTCTGATCGACACCAACTCCGATCCCGACGAGGTCGAGTACGGCATCCCCTGCAACGATGACGCTATCTCCGCTGTTACCCTTATGTGCGAGCTCATGGCTGACGCCTGCCTCGCTGGCTCCGGCAAGGAGCAGGTCTCCGAGGCCGAGATGGCCGCTGAGCCCAAGGCCGAGTAAATCAGTCTTAGTTAATTCTTTTTCATCTCTTTGAAAGGAACCACAATGGCCCAGATTACCGCCGCTATGGTCAAGCAGCTCCGCGAGATGACCGACTCCCCGATGATGGAGTGCAAGAAGGCTCTCGTCGAGGCT
The DNA here is from genome assembly GCA_900547715.1 of uncultured Collinsella sp. GTDB lineage: Bacteria > Actinomycetota > Coriobacteriia > Coriobacteriales > Coriobacteriaceae > Collinsella. The sequence goes on from URHU01000109.1 coordinate 4,733, forward strand.
GACGGCGACATGGACGCCGCTGTCGACGTTCTGCGTAAGAACGGCCTTGCCAAGGCTGCCAAGAAGGCTGGCCGTGAGACCAACGAGGGCGCTGTCGCCGCGTTCGTCTCCGAGGATGGCAAGACCGGCGCTCTGCTCGAGCTCTCCTGCGAGACCGACTTCGTTGGCTCTAACGCCAAGTTCACCGGCTTTGCTTCCAAGGTCGCTGAGGTTGTCGCTACCACCGAGCCTGCTGACGTCGACGCTCTGCTCGAGAAGCCGATGGGCGAGGAGACCGTTTCCTCCGAGCTCACCGAGATGATTCACATCATGGGCGAGAACATGAAGATCTCCCGCTTCGCTGCCCGCAAGGCCGAGAACGGCGCGCTCGCTTCTTACATCCACATGGGTGGTAAGATCGGCGTCCTCGTCGAGTTCGCCTTCGAGAAGGCCGAGACCGCTCAGGCTGAGTCCTTCAAGACCTTCGCTCACGACGTTGCCCTTCAGGTTGCTGCCGTCGCCCCGATCTGCGCTACCCGCGATCAGGTTCCGGCCGAGACCGTCGAGCACGAGAAGCAGATCTACATGGCCCAGGCTGCCGAGTCCGGCAAGCCCGAGGCTATCCAGGAGAAGATGGCTGTCGGCCGTCTGGAGAAGTTCTACAAGCAGTCCGTGCTCACCGAGCAGGAGTTCATCAAGGACAGCTCCCTCACCATCAAGAAGTACGCTGAGCAGGTCTCCAAGGAGCTCGGCGACACCATTACCGTCGTTGCCTTTGACCGTCTGGTCCGTGGCGAGTAAATAAGCTCTTGTAGCTGGTAATGAGCAGGCTGTGGGTTTTACTCACAGCCTGCTTTTTCATGGCTCTTATCAGAGCCTTTGATATCATATTGAGAGTCTAATTAAAGGAGGATCGCTTTGTCCGATATCCGATATAAACGCGTGCTTCTTAAGCTTTCCGGCGAAGCACTGATGGGCGACGGCCAATATGGCATCGACCCCAAGGTTACCCACCATCTTGCCAAGCAGGTCAAGGAGCTGCTCGCCGTTGGCCATGAGGTCGGCGTCGTTGTCGGCGGCGGCAATATTTTCCGCGGCATGGCCGGCGCTGCCGGTGGCATGGAGCGTGCTCAGGCCGACTACATGGGCATGCTGGCAACCGTTATGAACGCGCTCGCCCTGCAGGATGCCTTCGAGCATAACGATGTTCCCTGCCGCGTGATGAGCGCTATCCAGATGAACGAGATCTGCGAGCCCTATATTCGCCGTCGCGCCATCAACCACCTTTCCAAGGGCAACGTTGTTATCTTTGCCGCCGGTTCGGGCAATCCGTACTTTACGACCGACACCGCCGCGGCTCTTCGTGCGTGCGAGATCGGCGCCTGTCTCTTATACACATCTCCGAGCCCACGAGACAGGCAGAAATCTCGT
>URHU01000110.1:0-5973 GCA_900547715.1 uncultured Collinsella sp.
ATACGAGATTGCTGCCTGTCTCGTGGGCTCGGAGATGTGTATAAGAGACAGGTCTTATGGAACATCCCGAGCGCATGATCGATGTGGAGTGGGACGGCGCTGCCGACACCCTCTTCCAGGTCGAGATCGTGGTCGAGTGCTTGGACCGTATGGGCCTGCTCAAGGATGTCACCATTGCCATTGGCGATGCGGGCGGCAATATCCTTTCTGCCGCCACGTCGACCAACCGCGAGGGTATTGCAACCCTGCGCTTTATGGTCGAGATCTCGGACGCGAGTGGTCTGGATCCGCTGCTGGCTTCCATCAGCAGTGTCGATTCGGTCTACGACGCTCGCCGTCTTATGCCCGGCGAAGGCGGAGCTCAGCTCAAGCGCCGTGTGTAGGTGCGAGAGCCTCTCAGCATCATAGATATTGGTTACGTTCGAGGCATCGTTTGGTGCCTCGAACGTATTTTAGAAGGAGGGTATGCGCATGGGCGATATGACTTTGGACCTGACACCCCGAGGTGCGGCTTCGATTGAGGCGCTCGTCAACGGCCCCATTCAGACCAACAGTTACGCCGTGATTTCGAATGACGAGTGCTTAATCGTCGATCCGGCGTGGGAGGGCGAGTGTCTTGTGGAGCATATCCGCACCGCGCATCCTGAGGTGCGCGTACTCGGCTCTGTCTGCACGCACGGTCATGCCGACCATGTTGGCGGGGTTGCCGGGGTTCGAGCTGTCGTTGGCGACAGCGCGCTATATGAGTTGTGCGCTAAGGACGTGACGGTACCTCGCGCAAATATCGAGGAGCAGCGCGCCATGTGGGGTATCGAGACACCCGATCCGGGTGAGCCGACGCGTTTGCTTGCCGAGGGCGATACAATCGAGGTGGGCGACGTCTGCCTGCAGGTGATCGAGACGCCGGGGCATACGCCGGGCGGCATCGTCCTGTTCGCCGCGACCGAGCGGGGGAACATCGCCTTTGTGGGCGACACGCTTTTCCCGGGCAGCCACGGTCGTACCGATCTTTCCGGCGGTGACGAGGCGGCGATTATGCGCTCGCTCTCCAAACTTGCCAAGATGCTTCCGCCCGATACCGTTTGCTTGACGGGCCATGGCGATTCGACCACGATGGCGCGCGAACTTATGCAGAACCCGTTTATGCAGATGTAGGCTCGAAGCCGTCGTCCGAACCACGAAGACCGCTCAATCGTCAAGCTATTTTCCCCAGTGGGTCGATTCTGTGGGGCAAACGGTCAAAATTTGTCCAATCGGATGGTATTCGTGAACAAACGAACGTTTATGCTCGGGTATGTCGTGGTAAAATCTCAGACGTTATCGGAGCAACCTTACAGGAGGTTTCTTTTATGCTCGTCAACGCAGCAGACATGCTCAAGAAGGCCGAGGCCGGCAAGTACGGTCTCGGTGCCTTCAACACCAACAACCTCGAGTGGACCCTGGCTATTCTCCAGGCCGCCGAGGAGGCCAAGTCTCCGCTGATCCTTCAGTGCACCGCTGGTGCCGCTAAGTGGATGGGCGGTTTCAAGGTCTGCGCCGACATGGTCAAGGCTGCCGTCGAGGCCACGGGCGTTACCGTTCCCGTCGCCCTTCACCTCGATCACGGTTCTTACGAGGACTGCTTCAAGTGCATCGAGGCCGGCTTTACGTCCATCATGTATGACGGCTCTCACGAGGAGACCTTCCAGCTTAACCTCGATCGCACCAAGGAGCTCGTTGAGCTTGCCCACTCCAAGGGCATGTCCATCGAGGCCGAGGTCGGCGGCATCGGCGGCACCGAGGACGGTGTGACCTCCAGCGGCGAGCTCGCTGATCCTGCTGAGTGCAAGCAGATTGCTGACCTGGGCGTCGACTTCCTCGCCTGCGGTATCGGCAACATCCACGGCGTGTACCCTGCCGACTGGGCTGGCCTTTCCTTCGAGCGCCTGGGCGAGATCAAGGCCCAGACCGGCGACCTGCCCCTCGTCCTGCACGGTGGCACCGGCATCCCCGAGGATCAGATCAAGAAGGCCATTTCCCTGGGCATCTCCAAGATCAACGTCAACACCGATCTGCAGCTCGTCTTCGCCAAGGGCGTCCGCGAGTACATCGAGGCCGGCAAGGATCAGCAGGGCAAGGGCTTCGACCCCCGCAAGCTCCTCAAGCCTGGTCGCGACAACATCGTTGCCCGCACCAAGGAGCTCATGGAGGAGTTTGGCTCCGTCAACAAGGCGTAAGCGTCGCTAAACTTCCCACCGGAAGCCCCGTCTCCCTACGCTGTTTCCTTTGCGCTCACCTGGCTTCGCCAGAAGTCGCGCAATGGGAAAAGCTTCGGGTGAACGGGGCCTCCTTCGTTAACTCGCTACAGGGTTACTGGGCTGAATTCATTTTTTCTAGGTACCGTTTATCGGTGTTGAGAGTTCCTTTATTGGGGCTTTCTTTTTTATCTCGCTACAATGGACTTCAAGCGTTCTAGTGACTTGGAGTTTTAGTATGGCTGTTGTTAAGGTGCTGCCTTCGGATGGGAAGGTTATTGACGAGGGTCCTGTTGGTTGCTCTGTTGATGTTTGCAATGATGACTTCCGTTTTCTAGATATTGGCTTGCCACCCGAGATTCTGCGTTTAAAGGACGCGGGGTATCTTTCGCAGGCTATTGAGGCTTGCGACCGCCTACTTGCCCAAGATCCCGATCCCTCGCTTGCTGCCTGCGTTCGTGCCGAGCGGTATCGCATGCTTGAGACGCCGCTTCATTTTTCGGTGTCGCGCGATCGAGCTATTGCGATGATCCGCGAGGAGTGGCCTGGGTTTACCGAGGAGCAGTTTGACGATCTGATTGACCGTAAGCGTATTGACTGGCGCTTTATCGATGGTGAGCTGTTCGTTCTCGACAACTTCCTCGATTCGCTTCGCGTATATCCCAAAGAGGTCCCCGGCATGCGTCCCGATTCTACGGACGGAATAGCACTGCGCAACGAGATGCTCAAGGAGATGGAGTCGCAAAACGGATTGACTCGCGTTATTACGCTTAAGGCGTCCTTGTCTGTCCCCGGCGCTCTAGAGGGGGAGACCGTTCGCGCTTGGCTACCCGTTGCCGCCGCCTGTCGTCAACAGTCTCATATCGAGGTTCTCGATATGACGCCGGAGGGTGCTGTTGCTCCCGCGAACGCTTCGGCGCGTACCGCCTCGTGGTCTTCTTCGAGTGATCGCTCATTCTCGGTGACCTATCGCTATCAAATCAATGCCGCTTATCGCGATATTTATGGGGGTGCGCTTCCGTCGCATCCGTGTATGGATGCGCCGTTGCCCGAAGATATTTCTGAGGACCGTCCGCACATTGCATTCACGCCGTATCTGCAGCAGCTGACGGCCGGTGTTGTTGACGGACTCGAGGATCCGCTCGATCGCGCTCGTGCTATCTATGATTATCTGACGCAGCATATCGACTATCGCTATCAGCCGCCGTACTTGCTTTTGGGATCTATTGCCGATGACTGCGCGCATTCGCTCCGCGGCGATTGCGGCGTTATGGCGCTCACGTTTATCACCATGTGCCGTATCGCGGGCGTGCCTGCCCGTTGGCAGAGCGGCCTGTACGTTGCGCCCGATTCGGTGGGGTCGCACGACTGGGCAGAGTTCTATACGCCGCAGACCGGTTGGCTCAACGCCGACGTGTCATTTGGATCTTCTGCTCGCAGGATGGGGGAGGAGTGGCGCCGCCGTCACTACTTTGGCAATCTCGACCCGTGGCGTATGGTGGCCAACAATCGATTCCAGGCAGAGTTTGAGCCCTCTTTCGACGGCATGCGCGAGGACCCTTACGATAACCAGATGGGTGAGGCTTCGGTCGACGGTCGCGGATGCCGTCAGCGCGAGATGCTCCGCACAGTCGAACTCATCGAAATGCTCGAAGTTCCATTTTCGGACTAATCAACAGAAAGCTGTGATAAACTAACTCACGCATTACGTGCCCGAGTGGCGGAATTGGCAGACGCAGTGGACTCAAAATCCACCGTTGGCAACAACGTGCGAGTTCGAGTCTCGCCTCGGGCACCATACATGCAAGTGAGCGTTCAAGGGGGTTGCGGCCCCCTTTTTCGTGCCGAACTCGCGTGAGCGCGCGAAGCGTTAAGCAAACAGGCCTGCGGCCTGTTTGTAGCGGCGCGTGGCGAGGGCGCCGCGCGCCCGAAGCCCGGGGCTTCGCGAAGCGAAGGCCCTTCGAGTCTCGCCTCGGGCACCATACATGCAAGTGAACGTTCAAGGGGGTTGCGGCCCCCTTTTCGTGTACGTAATGTGATAACGCGCTGTACGTGTTATTATTCGCAAGGCGTTGTTCCCGCAATGCCCTAAAGAGGAACCCGAGGGTTCCCACCTTTTGGCGCCAATGAGCAGCTGACTGGTCATACAACTTAGATTCCCTTCCTCAAATCGAGGAACTCTATGTGTACGACCTGGTTGCTGAGAAGCGCCGGGTTATTTTTTTATGAATGGAGGTAGGGAAAATAGCTAAGTCTGATGACACCCGCATCAACGACGAGATCACTGCATCTTCGTGCCGTTTGATTGGCGTCGATGGCTCTCAGCTCGGCCTGTTCGCCATCCGCGATGCCCAGCGCGTCGCCGACGATCAGGGTCTCGACCTAGTCGAGATCGCTCCCAACGCGGAGCCGCCGGTCTGCAAGGTCATGGACTACGGTAAGTTCAAGTACCAGCAGGCCATGAAGGCCAAGGCTGCTCGTAAGAACCAGTCCAAGGTCGAGGTCAAGGAAATGAAGTTCCGACCCAAGATCGACGTTGGCGACTACGAGACCAAGAAGGGCCACGTTCTGCGTTTCCTCAAGAAGGGCGCACGCGTTAAGATCACCATCATGTTCCGCGGCCGTGAGATGGCTCACCCGGAGCAGGGCCTTAACGTTCTCGAGCGTCTCGCCGAGGATCTCAAGCCTTACGCTACGGTCGAGTCCAAGCCTAAGATGGAAGGCCGTAACATGCTTATGCTGCTCGCCCCGATTAAGGGCGCCTTCGATGAGGATAAAGCGGCAAGCGATACCAAGTAACTAGTGTTCTGTAACCGATTAAGGAGTATTTCATGCCTAAGATGAAGTCCCACAGCGGCACCAAGAAGCGTTTCCGCAAGACTGGTACCGGCAAGCTTATGCGCGCCAAGGCTTTCAAGAGCCACATCCTGAGCAAGAAGTCCACCAAGCGTAAGCGTGGCTTCCGTCAGGAGACCGAGATCGCCGCTGCCGACCGCAAGGTCATCAAGTCGCGTCTCGCCTAAGTTCGCGTTCCCGTTTTTCGTTTTACCGTCTAGGAGTTGATAGAACATGGCACGTATTAAGCGCGCTGTTGCCGCCAAGAAGAAGCGCCGTACCGTTATGCATCGTGCGAAGGGTTACTACGGTGCCGCTTCGCGTACTTACAAGCATGCTAAAGAGCAGGTCCAGCACTCCCTGCAGTATCAGTATCGTGATCGCCGCAACAAGAAGCGCGAGATCCGTTCTCTCTGGATCACCCGTATCAACGCTGCTGCTCGCCTGAACGACATCTCTTACTCTCAGTTCATGCACGGCCTGAAGGTTGTCGGCATCGAGCTCGACCGCAAGGTCCTGGCTCAGATGGCTTACGAGGACATCGAGTCCTTCAACGAGCTGGCTACCATCGCCAAGAAGGCTCTCGAGGCCTAATAGATTCTCTTGAATCGCTAGGGGAGTGTCGCGTTGTGCGCGGCGCTCCCTCTTTTTATCTGAAGCGCTGGTTTATATAGCAAAAGCGCGGGTAGATAGACACTTACAGGTGACCGATCTTTATATATCTCTTAACCGAAGGGTCATCATCTGATACGTGCAGTATTTCTGCACCAGCCTTTCTATGACTTATATAGGAAGCAATGTATTGTGTAGGACTTGTGAAGAGTGGAATTGACGTCCCACAGGGCTTCGCGGTCTGGCAATATATCTCCTTGCCGCGCGGCCCGGTCGAACCGGGAACCAGCGC
>URHU01000111.1:0-5953 GCA_900547715.1 uncultured Collinsella sp.
CTACACGCGTAAGATCGTCGGCAGCGTCAGATGTGTATAAGAGACAGTTTTACCATAGCTATGCTCGTCGTGTACCGCATTGGTGCGCACGTTCCTGTGCCCGGCATTCCCTTCCAGGGGATGCTGGGCCTTTTCTCGACCGATAACAATTCGGTCGCCGCAGGTGCTATGGCCCTCCTGAATCTTTTCTCTGGCGGCGCGTTGAGCTATGTGTCGGTGTTTTCGCTGGGCATCATGCCTTACATCACCAGCTCGATCATCCTCCAGATGCTCCAGGCCGTTGTGCCTTCCCTGCATGAGCTTGCCCGCGAGGGCGAGGTCGGTCAGACCAAGATTACGCAGTATTCGCGTTACCTCACCCTTGCTCTGGCAATCCTCAACTCCGTGGGTTACCTCTTCCTCTTTAAGAGCTTCGGCATCAGCTTCAATGGCGCCGGCGCTCCCGAGATCATCTTCGACCTCATGATCGTCGGCACGCTCACTGCGGGCGCCATGCTGATCATGTGGATTGGTGAGCTCATCACCCAGCGCGGTATCGGCAATGGCATGTCGCTGATCATCTTTGCGAACATCATGGCCGGTCTGCCGCAGGCTATCTTCTCCAGCACCGAGGGCAATGCCGGTGGCATCATCACCATGGTGATCATCTGCGCCATCATCCTGCTGGTTATCCCGCTGATTGTTTTCCTTGAGCGCGGCCAGCGCCGCATCCCGGTCTCCTACGCTAAGCGCGTCGTGGGCCGTCGCATGATGGGTGGTCAGACCACCTACCTGCCCATCAAGGTCAACACCGCGGGTGTCGTGCCAATCATCTTCGCTTCGGCGCTGCTGTACTTCCCGGCTCAGATTGCCGTGTTCTTCCCCGGCATCGGCTGGATTCAGGCAGTTGCCTCTGCGCTTTCGCGCGGCTGGCTCAACTGGGTGCTTAACGTTGTCCTCATCGTGTTTTTCGCGTACTTCTACACCTCCATGGTGTTCAACCCCGATGACACGGCCGACAACCTTAAGAAGCAGGGCGGCTTTATTCCGGGCGTGCGTCCGGGTAGGGCTACCGCGGCCTACATCAAGAACGCGCTCAACAAGATTACGCTTCCCAGCGCTGTCTTTTTGGCGCTCATCGCCATCGTGCCTTCGATCATCTTCTCCTTTACGGGTAACCAGCTGATCCAGGCATTTGGCGGCACGTCCATCCTCATCATGGTCGGCGTCGTGCTCGACACGGTCGATAAGCTCGAAGGCCAGATCAAGATGTATGATTACGATGGATTCTTTAAATAGGCTAGAGGAGGATTGCTCATGAACCTCGTATTGCTCGGAGCTCCGGGTGCCGGTAAGGGTACCGTCGCACAGGAGCTCGTCGCCGAGTTTGGCGTCGCTCACATTTCCACGGGCGACCTGCTGCGTGCTGCCGTCAAGGGTGGCACCGAGCTTGGTATTCAGGCTAAGAAGTACATGGACGCTGGCGAGCTCGTTCCCGATCAGCTCGTGATCGACCTTGTCAAGGAGCGCCTTGCCGCCGATGACGCCCAGCAGGGCTTCATCCTCGACGGCTTCCCGCGCAACACCGCCCAGGCCGTGACGCTCGATTCCGAGCTCTCCGCCATGGGTCGCGAGATCGACTGCGCCCTTCTGGTCGATGTGGCCCCCGAGGTCATTATCGATCGTCTGTCTTCGCGTCGCACCTGCCGCGCCTGCGGTTACACCGGCACCGCTGCCGATGCTACCTGCCCCAAGTGTGGCGGCGAGATGTATCAGCGCGACGACGACAAGCCCGAGACCATCAAGAACCGTCTCGACGTCTACGAGAAGTCCACGAGCCCGCTCGTCGACTACTATCGTGGCCAGGGTCTGCTCAAGTCGGTCAACGGTGACCAGGCTCGCGAGACCGTGTACGGGGATGTCAAAGAGGCTCTCGGTCTATGATCAAGATTAAGTCTGCAACGCAAATCGAGCAGATGAAGAAGGCAGGAGCGCTATCTAAGATGGCGCTCCGCCACGTTGGAGCCATGGTGCGCCCCGGCGTTTCGACTTTTGAGCTCGATCAGCTCGCGGAGCAGATTATCCGCATGCATGGTGGCATCCCAGCCTTTAAGGGTTACGGCGGGTTTCCCGGAACCATTTGCGCATCGATTAACGATGCCGTGGTACACGGTATTCCCAACCCCGACATGATCCTGCGCGATGGCGATATCATCTCCATCGATACGGGAGCCGTTGTCGACGGTTGGGTCGGCGATAACGCTTGGACGTTTTTCGTCGGCACCCCCACGCCCGAAGCCAAGGCTTTGTGCGAGATCACGCGCGATTGCCTTAAGGCTGCCATCGAGCAGGCTGTTCCCGGTAACCATATCGGGGACGTCGGTTATGCCGTTCAGTCCCTCGCCGAGTCTCACGGTTACGGCGTGCTTCGCGATTATGTGGGCCATGGCATTGGCCGCGTGATGCACGAGGACCCCAACGTTCCTAACTATGGAAAGAAGGGGAGGGGCGTTCGCCTCCAGGCCGGCATGGTCATTGCCATCGAGCCGATGGTTACGATGGGTTCCAACCATGTGAGCACGGGCTCCGACGGTTGGATCGTCACGACCAACGACCACCTGCCCGCCGCGCACTACGAGAACACCGTCGCCATTACCAATGACGGCCCGGTGATTCTCACCACGGATGCGCAAGGTGCTTGGTGTTCGCTCCAAGGCGGAGAAATGTAAAAGTCGCCGCCCCCTGATGCCCAACCTCGCCTTTCAATTTCGAAGGCATGACCCCAAGGTCTATGCCTTCTCATTTCAAGGCGATTTTGGGCATCAGGGAACGGCTTTGTTTTACATTTCAAATGTAACAAGTTCCACTTAGTTGTGGAGCCATTACGAAGTTATTACGATGCGTGCATACGTGTTGTAGAATACTCAATCGCTGTCGTTTTCTAGAGAAAGATGATTGCTTGTGAAGAAGGAAGACGCAATTGAGCTCGAGGGTACGGTAAAGGAACCGCTGCCCAATGCCATGTTTAAGGTCGAGCTCGAGAACGGTCATTCGGTTCTGTGCAACATTTCTGGCAAGATCCGAATGAATTACATCCGTATTCTCCCCGGTGACAGGGTTGTCGTGGAGCTTTCCCCGTACGACCTGACCCGCGGCCGCATCACCTATCGCTACAAATAGCGGCACGCATACACGCTCTTTTCCGACTGCAGGCTTAGCTCAACCTACGGTCGGTTTGCGTGTGAAGACCAGCCATAGTTTTAAACGCCTGCGGCTGGGCGAGTAGATAGTAGGGAAGTAGTTTGAGCGCTACCGAAAGGAAGAACGATGAAGGTACGTCCTTCGGTCAAGAAGATGTGCGATAAGTGCAAAATCATTAGGCGCCATGGCAAGGTCCTCGTCATTTGCGAGAATCCCCGTCATAAGCAGCGTCAGGGTTAAGAGAGGAGACTACGTTGGCCCGTATTAATGGTGTCGACCTCCCGCGTGAGAAGCGCGTTGAGATCGGTCTGACCTACATTTACGGCATCGGCCGCACCACTGCGACGAAGATTTGCGTCGAGTGCAACGTTAACGTGGATACGCGCGTTAAGGACCTCACCGAGGATGAGGTTAACGCCATCCGCGATTATATCGATAAGAACCAGATCATGGTTGAGGGCGACCTCCGCCGTGAGCGCAACCAGAACGTCAAGCGCCTTATGGACATCGGCTGCAACCGCGGCCTTCGTCACCGCAAGGGCCTCCCGGTCCGCGGCCAGCGCACCCACACTAACGCTCGTACCCGCAAGGGCCCGAAGCGTCAGATCGGTGCTAAGAAGAAGAAATAAGGAGCGCTAGATAGATGGCTACTGCTAAGAAGAACGTTCGCGCTGCCCGTCTGAAGCGCGCGGACCGTAAGAACATTTCCGTGGGCCAGGCTCACATTCGTTCTACGTTCAACAACACTATCGTTTCGATCACCGATCCCCAGGGCAACGTCATTTCCTGGAAGTCGGCTGGCCAGGTGGGCTTCAAGGGCTCCCGTAAGTCCACGCCGTTCGCTGCCCAGATGGCTGCCGAGGCTGCTGCCAAGCAGGCCATGGAGCACGGTATGAAGAAGGTTTCCGTCTTCGTCAAGGGCCCCGGCTCCGGTCGTGAGACCGCCATCCGCTCCCTCCAGGCTGCTGGCCTCGAGGTCTCGAGCATCCAGGACAAGACCCCCATTCCGCACAACGGCTGCCGCCCCAAGAAGCGTCGCCGCGTGTAACTGAAAGGATCGTATCAATATGGCAATCGACAGGACTCCTGTTCTTAAGCGCTGCCGTCAGCTCGGGATCGATCCCGCTGAGCTCGGTTACAGCAGCAAGAAGGAATCTATCCGTCAGCCCAAGCGCCGTCGCAAGGAATCTGAGTACGGCATGCAGCTGCGCGAGAAGCAGAAGGTCAAGTTCATCTATGGCGTTCTGGAGAAGCAGTTCCACGGCTACTTCAACAAGGCCCGTAAGATGAACGGCGTCACCGGTGAGAACCTCATGATCATTCTTGAGTCTCGCCTCGACAACGTCGTCTTCCGTCTTGGCTTCGCCCGCACCCGCAAAGAGGCTCGTCAGTCCGTCCGTCACGGTCACTTCACCGTGAACGGCAAGCGCGTGGACATCCCGTCCTACCGCGTCAAGGCCGGCGACGTCGTCGCTGTCGGCGAGAAGTTCCGTGACCTTCTCCCCATCAAGGAGGCTCTGATTTCCTCCGAGCGCTTTGAGGTCCCTGGCTGGCTCGAGGTCGATATCGAGAAGCTGTCTGGTAACGTGCTCGCTCTGCCGACGCGTGAGCAGATCAGCGGTGATATCAACGAGCAGCTCATCGTCGAGCTCTACTCTAAGTAGTCCATCCGGGCTGCTGAGGCTGGAGGTAATACATGTCAGAATTCATTAGGCCTCAGGTTCAGGTCGAAGAGATCAACGAGACGTCTGCTCGTGTCTCCGTCGAGCCGCTCGAGCGTGGCTACGGCGATACGCTGGGTAACTCCCTTCGTCGCGTTCTTCTGTCCTCGCTCGAGGGTGCCGCCGTCGAGGCTATTCAGATCGATGGCGCGCAGCACGAGTTCATGACCATCCCTAACATGGTCGAGGATGTCACCGACATCGTCCTGAATGTCAAGGGTCTTGTCTTCAGGGCTCTCGGCACGACCGACGAGGCGACCGCCACCATTTCGGTTGACGGCCCCTGCGAGGTCACCGGTGCGGACTTCTTTATTCCGTCCGAGTTTGAGCTGGTCAACCCCGAGCAGCACATTGCTACGCTCACCGAGGGTGGCCATCTCACCATGAGCATGCGCATCGGCTATGGCCGCGGCTATGTTTCTGGCGAGGCCAACAAGCGCGACAACGATCCCATCGGTGTGATCCACGTCGACTCGCTGTACTCGCCGGTTTCCCGTTGCGCCAAGCTCGTTGAGGCTTGCCGTGTCGGTCAGCACACCGACTACGACCGCCTTGTCCTCGAGATCGAGACCAACGGCTCCATCGCCCCGCGCGACGCCGTGGTCCAGGCTGCCAATATCATCAACCAGCATATGGCCGCCTTTATGAACCTTGCCGAGACCCCCGAGGTCGAGGAGGAGGCTTCGATCTTCGCTCCCGAGGTCACCAACGACAACGCCGAGCTGGACAAGCAGATCGAGGATCTGGACCTTTCCGTCCGTTCCTACAACTGCCTTAAGCGCGCCAGCATTCACTCGGTCCGTCAGCTCGTTGAGTTCTCGGAGAACGATCTGCTCAACATCCGTAACTTCGGTGTTAAGTCGATCGAGGAAGTGAAGGACAAGCTTGAGTCCATGGGCCTGAGCCTGAAGGCTTAATGCTTCGCATATTTGAGGAGAAACTAGACCATGCGTCACAACGTTAAGAAGGGCCTGAAGCTCGGCACCGATGCGAGCCACACCAAGGCCTGTCTCTTATACACATCTCCGAGCCCACGAGACAGGCAGAAATCT
>URHU01000112.1:0-5889 GCA_900547715.1 uncultured Collinsella sp.
TCCCCGAACTCTCCAAAGATGAGTTGCTCGATATGCTCAACCAGCGAGTTGAGTTGCTCGGCGGCTTTTCGCCCCGCGACCCCCGCTGGCTCGACGGCATGCTCGCCCCGCAGTTCTCTCGCGTTGTCTGCACCGCATTCGAACAGTGCCACCCCGGGTCGCACGACGTCATCCATTTGGTCTCAATCCTCAAGCACTTTAAGCTGCTCGTCGAGGGAACGACAGAGGAGCGTTCGGCACAGGTCACGCGTGGTGGCGTATCTGTCGAGAGTATCTCAACACCCAGTCTACGCGCGCGCAGCGTTGTCGACGCCCCGCTTTACGTCTGCGGCGAAGCGCTCGACATCGACGCCGATTGCGGAGGCTTTAACCTTGCGTGGGCATGGCTCTCGGGCATTCGCGCTGCAAGCAGCCTGTAGCCGCGCAGTCTATAATCAAAAACGCATTCGGGCCGTCTGGGATACCGGACGGCCTCTTTCTTGCCTCTAAGGAGACCTCGATGATCGAAATCACCCAAGTCAACGCTTCGCTCGATGAAGCCGGCGATGAAAATGCCTGCCTCATTGTTGGCAAGCGAGTCGCCAAGCGCGTCCTACGTTGCAAGGACTCCGAGATCAAGTCCATCGAGCTCCACCGCAAGTCAATCGACGCTCGCAAAAAACGATACGTCCATTTTATCCTGAGCTTTCGTGTTGAGCTGACCAGTCCCCACCTCGAGCGAGAAGCGGTCGACAGCGTTTCCGAACGTGACCGCTCGCGCGTACGCGCGATAGAAGACGATGAGCCTTCATTCCCCACCCCCGTCTCCGACGCACCTCAAGAACGCCCTGTCGTTGTCGGCGCCGGATGCGCCGGCCTTTTCGCTGCGCTTACGCTCGCCGAAGCAGGTCTTAAGCCCTTGCTCATCGAGCGCGGCGACCCGGCATTTCGCCGCTCGCATGCGATCGACCTCTTTCTAAAGGAGCGCATCCTCGACCCCGAGAGTAATATCCAGTTTGGTCTGGGCGGCGCGGGGACCTTCTCGGACGGCAAGCTCAATACGGGAACAAAAAATCCCGCCCATCGCCTTATCCTCGAAACCTTCGTCGAGGCGGGTGCGCCCCGCGATATTCTGTGGGATGCCAAGCCGCACATTGGCTCCGACATCCTTCCCACGGTTGTCACCGCTATATCCCAGCGCATCGAGCAGCTCGGAGGTGTCGTCCGTTATCGAACAAAGCTCGTCGACATTCACATCGACGCGTCTGGCGCCATTACCGGTATTGATGTCCAATCGTCCCAAGACGCCGCTTGCGAGCCAATCGAGACAAAGCACCTCATCCTCGCCTGCGGGCATTCTGCTCGCGATATTTTTGAGCTCCTTAAAGACCACAACGTGGCCCTCGCACAAAAGACCTTTGCCATGGGCGTTCGCATCGAGCATCCGCAGCGCGACATCGATCGAGCCCAATATGGAGCCTTGGCGGGACATCCAGCGCTCGGGGCGGCCCCTTACAAACTTGTTGCCCATCTTCCCAACGGCCGCAGCGTGTTCTCGTTTTGCATGTGCCCCGGCGGACAGGTTGTCGCCGCCTCTTCCGAGCAGGGCCACCTGTGCGTCAACGGCGCCAGCCTCAATGCCCGCGACGGACGCAACGCAAACGCCGCCCTGCTCGTTAACGTCACGCCTGAGGACCTTCCCAACGATGACCCGCTCGCCGGCATCGAGCTCCAGCGTGCCTGCGAGGCGGCCGCCTATCGCCTGGGTGGTTCCAACTGGAACGCACCAGCACAACTCGTCGGAGATTTCCTCGCAGGACGCGCCAGCAAGGCGCCCGGAAAGGTAAAGCCCACCTATCCGCTCGGTGTGACCTGGACGGCAATTGACGAAGCCCTGCCGCAGCATATCGTCGAGTCGCTCCGCCTGGGACTTCCCCTACTCGGAAAAAAGCTACGAGGCTATGACCGCCCCGATGCCGTTCTTACCGGCGTGGAGACTCGTTCGAGCTCACCGGTTACTGTCACCCGAGACCGAACGTGCCATGCCGTGTCGACCCCGGGCCTCTACCCTTGCGGTGAGGGAGCTGGATATGCCGGCGGCATCATGAGCGCGGCCACCGACGGCATTCGTTGTGCCGAAGCCCTGATCGCAGACCTCTAGCGCACGAATTCCAGCACGCAAAAGACACAGGCCCCGAGCTCCACAGGGAACTCGGGGCCTGTTCGCTATTTCTTAAACCGTGCACCCTGGCGTTTTCTGCCCGATGCGAACGTGGAACCCTTGCGGGCCTGCGAACGTAAGCGCTCGATCGTCTCGTCCTCAGACGCACCCTCGAGCATCGCCCGAATCTGAACGACGGCATCGCGCAGGCGCGCCGCCTCCTCAAAGTCCATGGCGGCAGAAGCGTTGCGCATATCCTCTTCCATGGTTTCGACGATCCGCACAAGCTCGTCATGCGGCAGTTCTTCCAACTGCTCCGCAAGTGTCTGCTCGGGTGCCACCGTTTCCGGCACGCCGCCCTCGCCCGACTCGTCGGACGTATAGAATGCGCCATGGCCAAGGGAGTCGCCCTTCGAGCGCCCCTTGGAACCCACGGTTTTTTCGGCTTCGGCAATAAAACTTGAGATGTCGTTGATGGCCTTGCGCACCGTCTTGGGCACAATGCCATGCTCTTCGTTATATGCCATCTGAATCTCGCGGCGGCGCCGCGTCTCCTCGATGGCCTCTTTCATCGAATCGGTCACAACGTCCGCATACATGATGACTTCGCCATCGGCGTTACGGGCCGCGCGGCCAATCGTCTGAATCAGCGAACGGCGGTTGCGCAAGAAGCCTTCCTTATCGGCGTCGAGAATTGCCACCAGTGAGACCTCGGGAAGATCCAGGCCCTCACGAAGCAGGTTGATGCCAACGAGAACATCGATCTTGCCCTCGCGCAGCGTTCGCAGGATCTCGACACGGTCCATTGTCGCCGTATCAGAGTGCATGTAATTGACCTTAATGCCCGCGTCGAGCAGATGGTCGGTCAGGTCCTCGGCCATGCGCTTGGTCAACGTGGTCACCAGCACGCGCTCCTTGCGGGCAACGCGCTCGCGAATCTCGTCCTCAAGATCGTCAATCTGGCCGCGTACTGGACGCACGTCAATCTTGGGGTCGAGCAGGCCGGTCGGACGAATAATCTGCTCCACGTCGTTCTGGCTCACCCGCAGCTCGTAGTCGCCCGGCGTGGCCGAAACATAGATAAACTGGGGTATCCTTGCCTCAAACTCATCGAAACGAAGCGGGCGGTTATCGAGCGCCGAGGGCAGGCGAAAACCGTGTTCCACCAGCGTCACCTTACGCGAGCGGTCACCTTCGTGCATGCCGCGAATCTGCGGCACCGTCACATGGCTCTCATCGATGATGCAGAGCATATCCTTGGGAAAGTAATCGATTAGGGTAAACGGCGGCTCACCCGGTTTGCGACCGTCCAGATGACGCGAGTAGTTCTCGATGCCGTTGCAAAAGCCCATCGTCTCGAGCATCTCAAGATCATAATCGGTGCGCTGCTGCAGACGCTGCGCCTCGAGCAACTTGTCGGTCGCCTTGAGCTCCGCGACGCGCTTCTCGCACTCTTCGCTGATCGATTTCAGAGCCGCCTTGACCTTCGGCTTCTCGGTCACGTAGTGCGATGCCGGCCATACGGGGATGGCCTCGTACTCACGCAGCATTTCACCGGTGACCTCATCGATCTCGGCAATCAGCTCGACCTCGTCGCCAAAGAACTCAAACCGCAACGGATGCTCGGCATAAGGCGGATACACGTCGACAACATCGCCGCGCACGCGAAACGTGCCGCGTGCAAGGTCATAGTCATTGCGATCATATTGAATATCGATAAGTGCATGGATAAAGTCATCGCGCTCGAGCGGAACCTTCTTGTCGACGTTTGGAGCTAGGCCCGCATAGTCCTCTGGAGAGCCGATGCCATAGATACACGAGACCGATGCGACGACGATCACATCGCGTCGAGAGAGCAGTGACGCGGTCGCCTGATGTCGCAGCATCTCGACCTCTTCGTTAATCGAGGAGTCTTTCTCGATATATGTATCGCTTTGCGGCACATACGCCTCGGGCTGATAGTAGTCGTAGTACGAGACGAAGTAGACCACAGCGTTGTTGGGAAAGAACTCTTTGAGCTCGCTCGCAAGCTGAGCGGCGAGCGTTTTATTCGGAGCCATGACCAGCGTCGGCTTTCCCAGGGCCTCAATAGTCTTTGCCATCGTGAAGGTCTTGCCCGAACCAGTCACGCCCAGCAAAACCTGATAGCGGTCTCCGTCCCTCACACCCTGCACAAGCGACTCAATGGCTTTAGGCTGGGAACCGGCAGGCTCATAGGGAGACACGACCTTAAACGGCACGTCAGAGCCTTCAACGCCAAAGCGCTTAAGTTCACCACCAACGCGTTCTACTTCAAATTCCGCCATGGATACTCCTAACTCATATATCTGCAGTATACGCAGGCGGCAGGCATAGTCCTATACGAACCGATCGGGATAGAGGGTCTTGTAGCGAACCCAGGCATTATTGACACGAATCAGATACGCCTGCGTCTCGGGAAAGGTGATTGCATTATGAAGCAACGTACTCTGCTGCGCCCATCCGTCGACATTGCCCATGCCGGCGTTATAGGCGGCAATGGCACTGTCAGTCGACCCGTTAAAATACGCTAGAAGATACGAGAGATACGCACAGCCAAACTCGATATTCGTAGCCGGATCGTTAAGGTTGTCGGCCGAATACTCGCCACCGTCGACAAGGCCCTTGGCGATCATATCCTGGGCAGTCTCGGGCATCAGCTGCATCAATCCCTGAGCACCCTGATTCGACTCGGCCTCGGGATCCCAATTCGATTCAGACTTAATGACAGCGCACACCAGATACGGATCCAGATTATGCGAAATACTGGATTGCTTTACATACGCCTCGTAGTCAATCGGATACAGCGGCTTAAAGAAAGCGGCAGGAGCATACGAGTAAACGAATGAGATAAGGCCGAAGGCAAAAACGGCAGCCAGCGGTATAAGGCGATACCACGTAAGGAAACGTGTCTTAGGCATCGGCCTCCTCCTTATCCACTACATCCCCGAACCCATGGCGCGAAAGCCATGCGTCCAGTTGTTCAAAGAGCGAGTTATCGTCTGCCGCATTGTCAATCACAGTTGTAGCGAGATTGCACAGCGCAGACTCTTCGGGCTGGCAAGCAGAAC
The DNA here is from genome assembly GCA_900547715.1 of uncultured Collinsella sp. Taxonomy (GTDB): domain Bacteria; phylum Actinomycetota; class Coriobacteriia; order Coriobacteriales; family Coriobacteriaceae; genus Collinsella. The sequence continues at coordinate 5,230 of URHU01000112.1, forward strand.
GGGCATCGAAATCAGATGGCTCCATGCCACGTTGAATAGCGCGCTCGCGACGAACTGACAAAGGGGCGCTGATGACCAAAATTTCATCAGCCAAACCAAATGCATCCTCAAAACCAGTCGGAGCAGAAACCTCGACCACCGCAAAAGGATAACGGGGAGATGAAACAGTACAACAAACCGGATCGAGAATCCTAAGCGAAAGCTGTTCAATCAGAATGGGATGCACGATGTCATTGAGCCGTGCGACCGAATCAGGAGAAGCGAAAGCTCGAGAAGCGAGGATGCCGCGGCGAATGCCGCCTTCCTCATCCAAAATGTCCCAACCGAATTCATCCGCGAGTGTATTGACGATATCAGAGCCCGGCACATACAGCGATTTTGCAAGCTCATCCAGATCGATTAGCATAGCGCCACGAGATTCGAAATAGCGGCAGGCAGTCGACTTACCCGAAGCAATATTGCCCAAGACAAATACGGTAAACATCAAGCCCTCCCTAACGCCAATGCGAGTAATTATCGCTCAAATACACTAGATGGACTCAAAATACAGCCAAACAGTAAGAGCACATACGGGGGAGCTAGGTCCCAAAGTACAACGTGTATACAACGCAAAAAAGGGGGAGGCCGCGAGGCCTCCCCCTTCTCAGTTCAAGCGTACGG
>URHU01000113.1:0-5884 GCA_900547715.1 uncultured Collinsella sp.
TTTCTGCCTGTCTCGTGGGCTCGGAGATGTGTATAAGAGACAGAGCTCGAGTGTACGGCCCGCTGCCGTCACGAGCGACAGGTGGCGGTCCTGGGCAAAAGCCTCGCCGCGCTGAAGCTCAAGCAAATCGCCATCAGCCAGCGCGACGTGGAGTCCCGTGATATGTGGGCGCATGGGACCGTAGGCGTAGCTGCGGGCACCAGAGGCGTTACATGCCGCCATGCCGCCCAGACAGGCAGACGTCTCGGTGGGGTCGGTGGGAAAGAACTGCTCGGGGGACTCTTGGAACTCCTCGTAGGCCTCAAGCGATGCCTGGTCCCAACCAGTAGTCGGCAGCACCTTCTTGCTCAGCTGCTTGCGCAGCTCCGAGAGCACAACGCCCGGCTCCACGCGCAGCAGAAATTGGCCTTGTTCATCGCGGCGAAGGCCCAAGTAGCGATTCATACGAGAAGTATTGAGGATATGCCCGCCGTGGGGCACGGCACCGGCGGCAAGGCCGGTTCGGGCGCCCTGAACCGTTACCGGGACACGCTCGGCATGGAGCTTTTCCAAAATGGCACGGACCTCGTCTTCCGTTGTCGGAAACGAGATGCTCGAGGCCTCGCCCGATGCGCGAGACTCATCGCGACCATACTCTTCGAACTCGTCGGTGAAGGGTTTGATGGTTGCAGACACGCGAACTCCCCCTTTAGCTAACTACAGTGTTTGCAGGGAGATGTTACCGCATCGTTTCGTCGACGTGTTCGAGACCGTCTCCATAATTGGCGTTTTTTCCGTTCGTGCAATTCGGCGAGCGGCTTGATTTCCTCGGCAGACGATGCTTTTGACACATATGGCCCCGCCGTCGCCGACCGCGCGATTGTCGCTTGAAAAAAGTTGGAGTATTTTTTGCCGCCTTTTACCTGCGGAGACGCCAATCCGTCAAGCATTTGGTCAGAAATTGGTCAAGTAGCGGCTGATAAGGTCGGCGTCGACAGCCAAAACCGATAGAAGTTTTGGCCCAGAAGCAGGGAGGTTCCCATGGCATATTACTGGCCCCAGTACGGCATCGCCATCGAAGTCGACGACGATCCCCATCTCCTGCCTTTCGACGAAGAGGCATTCCCCGATACGACGGTCTACCACGTTACCACCGATGTGATCTGCGACCCCGAGTCGTTCTCGGCGCTCGCCCACCACATCGCGCATATCCACGACATCGAGCTCCCTCCCGACTTCGACGAGCTCGTCTACTCGCGCCGTCTGATGCTTCACATGCTCTTTGGAGCGGACCCGTCCACCTTTGCGCGCGTCTATACCGCCAAGGATGCCGCATGAGCGCGAAGAAGCCACCCCACTTTGCAGGCCTGGGTCGTCGCAAGAAGCTCATCGTTGCCTGCTTGGCCATCGTCTGCGCCCTTGTCGCCGTAGGACTATACGTTTGGCAGTCGCAGCCCGTACCCGAGGCGGGCGCTTCGGTTACGACGGCCGAGGGCAAAACGCGCCAGGAAATCCAAGATGAGCTCGACGCCATCGTCCGCGACAACATGATGACGATTTCGGTCGCGCCGGTCGCTCAGCTGCAGGAGGACGGCAAACTGCGCGTCAACGTGCAAAACGTCCAAGACAATAAATTTCCCCAGCGATTCCGCGTCATCCAAAACGACGAGACCATGTACGAATCCGGTGTGGTCGAGACCGGCAAGACAATCGAGACGTGCCCCGCCGGCGACATCAAAGAAGGCGAGGCGTACATCGAGATCCAGGCACTCGATGCAAAGACCCTCGACAGCCACGGCAATCCGACACGTGTCAAGGTACGGGTTGAGCAAACCGAGAACTAGCCTTCCGGCCGACGCGGCACCGCATGCAATTCACCAGCATTCGTCCAATCATCGCGGGGACGGCCCGCGGCGAATAGAAAGGAACGACCATGGACATCACCAGGAACATGAACGGAGTCAGAGCGCTCGTCGTGGGCACAGGGCTCGCGCTCGCGCTCGCAATGGGCGCCGCCCCGACGCCAGCTATGGCAGCCGGGCGCGTTGGAACCACGAAGGTAATGGTCAGGACCGAGATCGACAACGTTGAGTTCAAAGTTCCGACGGTTATTCCCTTCGTCGCCAAGGCCGACGGCACGCTTCAGGGCCCCTCAGAAGACGCGACCACCATCGACAATCATTCGGCCTACGGCATCCATGTCACCAACATGAAGATCGACGCCATGAACACCTGGACCATTGCCGCCGACGCCAAGGCCGGAACCGCGCAGAACTCCATCGACTTTAAGGTCGGCCCCGACGGCGCGCTCCAGAACGCCAGCGCCGCCGCGCAAGGGACGGGCCTCGATCTTTCCAAGAATGCAGCCTTCGACATGGGCTACCAGGGCATTGCCGGCGGCACGGACAAAATCAAGCTCAAGACAAGCGGAAACGTCGCCCGCGTCACGCGCGACATCTTCCGCGTAACCGGCGAAGGCGATCAGGTTGCGACGATCACCTGGACGGTCGAGCCCGGTGCGCACACGGCATAAGGCCGTCGCCCTGGCCGCCGCCGTCAGCATCCTAGCGTTTGGGCCAGCCATGGCCTTTGCCCAGCAAGAACAGGCGCAGGCCGCCACGCAAGTGACGGTCGACCTCTCGGAGCTCGACCGCGGCGACCGCGAGGAACCGTTGGCGCAGACAGGCGACAGACGATGGCTCTTGGCAGCAGGCGCCACAGCAGCAGGCGCGGGAACCGCCGGCCTCGGTCTGCACATCAAACGCAGCCAGAAACAAAACACGGACAGGCCGCACTAAATTAGCTAAGGAGACCCCATGGCATCGAAGAACCTTTTGCCCGTCGTCGCACTCTGCGGCGCGCTCGCAACCGGAACGCCTGTCGCCGCTTGGGCGACTCCCGTCATGGCAGACTCCTTACCAGTAGCCCTAAGTTCCGCACCAAATCCGTCGAGCGCCATTGCGTGCGAGCGTTTTTCGATCGCACAGGCCGTGATCTCAACCTCGGGATGCCTTCGTCGTAATACGGACGGCTCGATAGTCGTGGATATCAAGCGTTCGAACAAGGCAAACGGCTCCCAGGCGGGGTGCGCCGTCTGCACGTGGCGCTCGGTTGTGCTCGATGCAGATGGCGATCCATGCAATTTAGAGCTGCGCATCGACATCGCTTCGGTCGATGACTCGGCGAACGGAGCGAAGGTCGCCTTCGACGGTGCGTTTTTCGAGAAAGGAGGCGGTATATGTCTGGGCTGCGCCGCCGCGAATGCAGACGATGCGCAGCCCACCCTCTCATTCACGGCATCGTTGCGGCTGACCAAAGCCGGTACCGATGTTATCGCGGCGGGAGAAGCGTCCCTGCTGTTCTACGCCGTCAGCACCAAAGACACAGACGCTCATTTCGAGAAGCCAGCCGGATCACTCAGCCTTACACGAGGGATAGAGGCAGGCCCTATTGAAATCGATGCCCACGCGCAAAGCAGGCAACGCATTCTTGCCGACCCGGCGCTTCTCGAAATGGAGTGGAACGGATCCGGAGCCATCGGAATTCTCCCCTCCGCGTTTGACGCCAAGACGCTCCCCCCAAACGACGAACCCATCAACGCAACCATACAAGAAGAGAGCGCGGACAAAGAAGCAGGTGCGGGCGACACGCCGTCGCCGACAAACAGCGTCCCAGCTTCTCTCGAAGCGCCGAATGAGCCCGCTGCCGATCCAAACGATCCCGAGCTCGCGGACAGTCTGGGGCTTGCTGATCCTCAAGAGATCGATGAAGGTAACTGCTGCGTGCTTGCCGCGCTCGACCACACAGAGGTCATCGACGCTGCGAACATCGAAGTTGCCGCCGCCAATCAGCCCGTCCGCAAGTCGGCTATCATCGCATTTCCTGAATCCATCGAAGTCGTCTTTTTGCCATCGGGCGAGGTCGTGGCCCCAACACTGCTCACCTTGTTGGGCGCCAAGAATACTCGAAACGAAATTAAAAAGGTCACAGTTGTCGACCCTGCAACCACCGCCAAGCTGCGTCTATACGCCGTTGCTCCAGACGGAGGCAAGACCTTGGAATTCGATGGCGACACACTCCTGGCCTGGCGACGTCTGGACATTATGCAAGACGTCTCGTATCAGATCGAACTCGAAGGGTTTGATCGTGCCCGCGATGCCAATATCATCGCCGCGGCTATTGAATCCCCACAGCGGCTTATGACACTGCGCTTTGAATACTATCCCTATGTCCCGACAACCACCTGAGGCTTAAATGCCGCGCATCATTCCTAATACCACTTATATAACGTATTAGATGAGTCGCGATGTACCTCGCATTTCGTTCTGCTACGATTGCCACGTTGGCATCAATACAGGAGGGCTCATGCCGGGCTTGGGAACAATCATCAACGTTGGGCTTTTAGTTGCGGGCGGTCTTTTGGGATTAGCGGGCGGCCGCTTCATTACACCGCGCATCCAAGACACGCTCATGAAAGCATCGGGGCTGTGCGTCCTGTTTATCGGCCTTGGCGGCACCATGCAAAAGATGCTCCTTATCGATGGGAAGGCGCTAGCGACCACCGGCACCACCATGCTCATCGTCTCGTTCGCCCTCGGCTCGCTCATCGGCGAGGCCATCAACTTGGAGGCCGCCATCGAGAACCTTGGCGAATGGCTCAAGCGCAAAACCGGCAGCGAGGGCGATAACGAGTTCACCAACGCTTTTGTCTCGACTTCACTCACCGTGTGTATCGGCGCCATGGCCATTGTGGGATCGATCCAGGACGGTCTGCTCGGTGACTGGTCAACGCTTGCCCTGAAAGGCGCATTGGACTGCATCATCGTCTGCACCATGACGGCGTCGCTTGGCCGCGGCTGCATTTTCTCCGCCCTGCCCGTCGCCGTGTTCCAGGGGACGATCACGCTGTTTGCCGGCGCACTCTCCCCCATCATGACTACGGCAGCCCTCGACAGCCTTTCGCTCGTAGGCTCCATGCTCATCTTCTGCGTCGGCGTCAACCTCATCCGTCCTCAGACCTTCCGCACGGCCAATATGCTCCCCTCCGTCGTCATCGCCGTCATCTACGCCCTCCTGTTCTAAATCTATCTACGCAGCAGTATCTCGAACACCTGTTTGATGCTGTGCTATGATATGAGGTCACCGAAGCTGCGTTAGGAGAGGAGAAGCGGTGGCCGACCAGGACATCAAGATGCTCATCGAGCGCATTATGGCCGAGGCCCGGACCCATCAGTCCGCCCGCTTCTCAAACGAAATCTACGCAGACGAGCCGATTCTCAAAACCGGCCGACAGATGCAGAATTTCCTCCCCGACCAATACCGCAAGATGCGCGAGATATCGCGCTGGCAGGATGACCCCAAGGGCGGCGCGGGCCGCTGGCTATCGGAGGCCGAGCTTTTCTACCGCCAAGGCTTGCTGATGGCCGACTTTGAGGACGACTGTCCCTACAACGGCACCTTTAAGTCGTACTTTCCCACCTACAATGCCATGAGCGACCGGCAGTTGCGCGGCTACTTTACCTGGCGTGCCCAAGTGCGCCGCGGAACCGTCGAGGAAACGTCTACATCCTTTGCCTTTCTGTATCTCTATGAGCTGATTTGCGGCATTGGCGTAGATGACCCGCTCGACGGTTTTAACAAGATCAAGGCCTTTTGGGATGTCTATCGCGCCTTCGAGCCCGGCATTGATCGGTTTGCACGCGTGTGGTTGCAGGATTACGCCGTATTCCATGGGCTCAACCCCAAGCTGCTTCGTGACTCTAAAACCGTCATGTTCGATAACGCCCTTATCGAGCTGCGGCGCGCAGCACGAGACCTTGTACCAGCACAGGCACCGTCCGGCCAGACCCCTAAGCGTCGCAAAACCTCCGAGCCCACGAGACTAGGCATGATCTCGTATGCCGTC
>URHU01000114.1:0-5857 GCA_900547715.1 uncultured Collinsella sp.
GTCTCGTGGGCTCGGAGATGTGTATAAGAGACAGATTCTGGGCAACCTCTTCCCGAGCTTTAAGAAGATGATGGCACCGGCACTTTCCGCCGTCATCGTGCTCGTCTTCTTTGCCATGGGCTCGACCATGACCTTTGGCCAGCTCATTAATGGCGGTCTCCCCGGTATTCTGCTCGGCGTGATCTGCTCGGTGGTCTTTGCAATTCCCGTTATCGCGGTCGATAAGCTCACGGGCGGTACGGGTGTCGCAGGTGCGGCCATTTCGAGCTGCGCCGGAGCCAATGTGGCCACGCCTGCTGCCATGGCAAGCGTCAACGAGGCCTTGTACGGCGGTGCGGTGCTCGCGACGGCTACGGCACAGGTTGCTGCCTGCGCAATCGTGACGGCTATTTTGACCCCGCTGGTCACCAGCTGGTGCTACAAGCATTTTGAGGGCCAGGGCAACGGCGATAGCAAGACAACGACCGACAAGGCCGCCGCAGCCGCCTAATGCCAAGCGGCAATCAAAGCTAAAAACTAGCTACGCCACAGGGCGGCCACGGGGGATCCCGTGGCCGCCCTGCAGTTTCTGTAGGGTCTCTGGGACACTTTACCCTGCTAAAGCTGGCATAACAGCTAGAGCGAACGTCGTACAAAGGCAAGGAAAAATAACATACAAATCGGTGAACGGTAGTTGTTCGCGCTCGCATTTCCTGCGGGTTTGTAAAAAACGCCTTTATGATATAAAAAAAGAAACATATAACAGCCCAGATGGAGAGGGTCGCTATGTTATCCTTCTCAGACGGGTGAAATCTTGGGTTTTGGGTTGTAGTTCCAAGGTGGACAAACGTTTTTCCCTGCACCGACGTGTGGTGAAGAACGGAAGAAGCCGGTAGTGCAAGCCGAACATTCAAGAATTCAATAAGCAGCGGTGTGAGAGAGCGCCGCATTACACGTAACTAGGAGCGTGGTTACACAATGCAGGAGGCATGGGAAGGCTTCAAGGAAGGCATCTGGACGGGAGAAGTTGACGTCCGAGACTTCATCCAGAAGAACTACACCCCCTACGAGGGCGACGAGTCGTTCCTCGTCGGTCCGACCGAGCGTACCAAGGAGCTGTGGGGCGAGGTTCTCGACCTGCTGCTTAAGGAGCGCGAGCAGGGTGGTGTCCTCGATATGGACACCAAGATCGTCACGGGTATCGTGAGCCACCCCGCTGGCTACATCGATAACGCCCACCGCGAGAAGGAGACCATCGTCGGTCTCCAGACTGACAAGCCGCTCAAGCGCGCGCTGCACGTCAACGGTGGTATCCGCATCGCTTGTCAGGCTGCCAGCCAGCACGGCTATAAGGTCGACGAGAACGTTGTCGAGCGCTACACCTTCGAGCGTAAGACCCACAACGCTGGCGTCTTCGATGTTTACACTCCCGAGATGCGTGCTTGCCGCTCGGCTCACATCATCACCGGTCTGCCCGATGGCTATGGCCGCGGCCGCATCATCGGCGACTACCGTCGTGTTGCCCTGTACGGCGTCGACTACCTGATCAAGGACAAGGAGGCCCAGAAGGCTTCCACCCCGACGGTCATGACCGCCGACAACATCCGCGATCGTGAGGAGCTGCAGGAGCAGATCCGCGCCCTCGGCGAGCTCAAGATGATGGCCGAGACCTATGGTTTCGACATTTCCAACCCTGCTACCAACACGCAGGAGGCCATCCAGTGGATGTACTTCGCCTACCTCGCTGCCGTCAAGGAGCAGAACGGCGCCGCTATGTCCATCGGCCGTACCTCTACGTTCATCGACATCTACGCCGAGCGCGACCTTGCCAACGGTACCTTCACCGAGGAGCAGATCCAGGAGTTCGTGGATCACTTCATCATGAAGCTCCGCATGGTCAAGTTTGCCCGTACTCCCGAGTACCAGGCCCTGTTCACCGGCGATCCGCAGTGGGTCACCGAGTCCATCGGCGGCATGGGTGTTGACGGCCGTACGCTCGTTACCAAGATGAGCTACCGCTACCTGCACACGCTCGAGAACATGGGCACCAGCCCCGAGCCCAACATGACCGTTCTGTGGTCGACCCGTCTGCCCGAGAACTTCAAGAAGTTCTGCGCCAAGACTTCCGTCGCCAGCTCCTCGATTCAGTACGAGAACGACGACCTCATGCGCGTCTATCATGGCGACGACTACGGTATTGCCTGCTGTGTGTCCTCCATGCGCATCGGCAAGGAGATGCAGTTCTTCGGCGCCCGCGCCAACCTGGCCAAGTGCCTGCTGTACGCACTCAACGGCGGTGTTGACGAAGTCTCCAAGAAGCAGGTCGGCCCCAAGTACCGCGCCGTCGAGGGCGATACGCTCGATTACGACGACGTTGTGGCCAAGTACAACGACATGATGAAGTGGCTCGCTGGCGTGTACGTCAACTCGCTGAACATCATTCACTACATGCACGACAAGTATTGCTACGAGCGCATCCAGATGGCTCTGCACGACAAGCACGTGCACCGCTGGTTCGCTACGGGCATCGCTGGCCTTTCCGTCGTGGCTGACTCCCTGTCCGCCATCAAGTACGCCAAGGTCCACCCCGTCCGTGATGAGAACGGCATCATCGTCGACTTCGAGACCGAGGGCGAGTTCCCCAAGTACGGTAACGACGACGACCGCGTCGACCAGATCGCTCACGACGTTGTGCACCAGTTCATGGAGTACATCCGCATGAACGACACCTATCGCAACTCCGTGCCCACGACCTCGGTTCTGACCATTACCTCCAACGTCGTGTACGGTAAGAAGACCGGCTCCACGCCCGACGGCCGCAAGGCTGGCCAGCCGTTCGCCCCGGGTGCTAACCCCATGCACAAGCGCGATAGCCATGGCGCCATCGCTTCGCTGTCTTCGGTTTCCAAGCTCCCGTTCCGCGATGCTCAGGACGGCATCTCCAACACCTTCTCCATCATCCCGAGTGCGCTCGGCAAGGAGGACCAGGTGTTCTTTGGCGATATCGACCTTGATCAGCTGGGCGAGTAACTATTTTTAGTGCTATACTAACAATAACGATTACTGATTAGCGCGCCGGTTTCGGCCGGCGCCTATTAATCGAAGGAGACACATTATGAAGGTTTCTGAAGTTTCCGAGACCCAGGCCGATAACCTGGTCCACATGCTCGACGCTTATGCCGAGAAGGGTGGCCACCACCTGAACATCAACGTCTTCAACCGTGAGACGCTGCTCGACGCTCAGGCTCACCCCGAGAAGTACCCGCAGCTGACCATCCGCGTTTCCGGCTATGCCGTGAACTTCCACACGCTCACCAAGGAGCAGCAGGACGAGGTCATTGCGCGTACCTTCCACAATAAGTTCTAAAGGGACTCAACTCCCACCGAAGACCCGGTAAGGCCTACGCACCTTGTCTCTCAAACGTCCTCGCCGCTTCGCGGCTGCGGAATGTTTGCGAGACAAAGTGCTCCCGGCCTTGCCGGGTCTCCTGCGTTGTCGTCCTTTAGGGAACCACGCTAAATTAAATTGGTGTCCTCGGACATGCAAAGAGGCTCGCTGCGCACTTCGTGCGGCGAGCCTCTTTGCGTCCTGCGGAATGTTTTGGGAGGTAGCCCAAACAGCCCCGGCGGGGGTCCTGTGTAGTCACCCTTTAGGCGGAACTCTCCTTTTTATTTGTGCGCGTGGGGTTCGTGGTTGGGTCGTGCCCTTTTCTGCGGGTGTGTTGTTTCGTTCTGCTTTGGCTATTGTTGGGGTATGCTTTGTTCGTATGTAAACGTATGACATGTTGATGGGGGAGGGTGCTATGGCTCGCGAGGGCGCTCGTTCTAAGGATACGGCTAAGCCTGGCATCAAGGAAGTTGCGGCGGTGGCGGGGGTTTCGCCTACTACGGTATCTCGTGTGCTTAATAATCGTGGCTATATTAGCCAAGAGACCCGCGATAAGGTCCATGCCGCGATGAAGCGCATCAACTATACGCCCAACGATATCGCCCGTGCCATGCTCAACGGTCGCCTGAATCTTATCGGTATGATCGTCCCCTATGTCAGCAGTCCGTTTCATGCCCAAGTGGTTCAAGTCATTGAGCATACCCTGGCCGAAAACGGTTTTAAGATGCTGCTGTGCAATAGCGCCAATCGACCCGAGCTTGAGCGCTCTTATATCGACATGCTTCGACGCAATATGGTTGATGGCGTCATCGTCAACTCGCTTAATATCGGTGCCGAGGCGTATGCCGAGATGGGCTTGAGTCTGGTTGGTATCGACTGCGACCTTGGCGAAGCCTCTGTTCAGATTGCGAGCGACAGCTATAGCATCGGCGAACTTGCCACGCGTCGCCTGATCGATGACGGATGTTCACGCATCCTGTGCCTGCGCAGCAATAGCCGCATGCGCATGCCTGCCAATAAGCGTACCGATGCCTACCTCGATGTTGTTGAGCAGGCCGGTTTGCCCGCGCTTGTCCGTGAGGTTGAGTTCGTTAAGCCCGACGACGAAAAGAGCGCGGTCGTTGCGAAGATCCTCGATGAGAACCCCGATATTGACGGCATCTTTGCGGGAGACGACACGATGGCGGCTATCTGTCTTAACGTGATGAAGCAGCGCGGCTTGAGCGCTCCGGGCGATATTAAGGTCGTGGGCGCGGATGGTGCCCGCCGCACTATGACGTTTATGCCTGACTTAACAACCGTACGCCAAGATATCGATCGCATCGGAGAGCTCGCGGCGCAATCCATCATTGCTCTTATTAACGGCGAAAAGCCCGAATCGAATATCAAGCTCCCCGTTGAACTCATTGAGGGTAAAACCGCGTAGTTCATCCCGTGCCAAAAGAATTCCTCAAACACCTCTGATGACCGTTCGCCGGCATATGTCAACCGTTTGCCGACGACTGGAACTGCGAAAAGACGTATTGGTGTGAAAACGTTTGACATATGAAAACGATTGACATATCTTGCAGTTGTACCGAGTTAGTATCTCGTGAGAAAGGAAGTCTCGGATGCACAAGGTGTATTACCAGCCTGAGGGAATTTGGGTAGGCGACATCATGCCGTACGGCGAGGACGGCACGTTCTATCTCTATCATCAGCGTGACACGCGAAACCCCGGACCTTTCGGAGAGCCGTTTGGCTGGGCACTCGCGACAACCAAGGATTTCGTCAACTACAAGGACTTTGGCGAGAGCCTTGAGCGTGGCGGCGACGAGGAAGTCGACCAGTATGTTTATGCCGGCACGGTGTTTAAGGTGGGCGACAAGTACCATGCGCTCTACACTGGTTGCAATCGCGATAAGGTCCGCGCACGCTTGATGAAGCAGGTTCTTCTTCACGCAACGAGTGACGACGCCGTCAAGTGGGAGAAGAACATCGCCGAGACGCTGCTTCCGCCCCAGGAAGGTTACGATGACCGCAACTGGCGCGATCCCTTTGTGCTTTGGGATGAGGAGAACGAAGAGTACATGCTCATCCTCGGCACGCGCGTGGGCGAGGACAAGCGTCTGATGACCGGGCGTCTGGTCAAGTTCACCTCCAAGGACCTGGATACCTGGGAGTTCCAGGGCGACTGGTGGAATCCGGGCCTTTACACCATGTTCGAGATGCCTGATCTCTTTAAGATGGGCGACTGGTGGTATCTGGTGTTCTCCGAGTACAGTGATGGCAACAAGACCCGTTACCGCATGTCTCGCTCCATCAACGGTCCTTGGATCACTCCTGCTGACGATTCATTCGATGGCCGCGCGTACTATGCCGCGCGTACCGCATTTGATGGCGAGCGCCGCGTTCTCTTTGGTTGGGTTCCTACGCGTGACGAGGGTGGCGATCCCAGCTCTTACCCTGTCTCTTATACACATCTCCGAGCCCACGAGACAGGCAGAAATC
>URHU01000115.1:0-5787 GCA_900547715.1 uncultured Collinsella sp.
GTGTATAAGAGACAGCGACCGGCAAGATCTTGTCCGTGCCGCCCCAGACGCAGTAGTTGTCGTAGAAGATGCCGCCGGTGCAGCCGCACGCGCCATAGGACACCACGATCTTGGGATCGGGTGCGGCCTCAAAGGCGCGCAGGGCCGGCATGCGCATGGCGCGCGTCACGGCACCGGTGTACAACAGCACGTCGGCGTGACGGGGCGAGGGCACGACCTTGATGCCAAAGCGCTCGACGTCAAAGACGGGCGTGATGGAACCGAAGATCTCGATCTCGCATCCGTTGCAGCCGCCGCAGTCAACACGGTAGACGTACACCGAGCGCTTGATCTTCTTAAGAAGGGTCGCCTTGGCCTTCTCGATGCTCTCGTCGAGCTCGATCTTGGTCGGGCGGTACTGAAGCCGCTCGGGCAAAAGCGTTGGTTCGGCCATGGTTACTCCTCCTTCGTATCAAAATCCATGATGATGCCCTCGACCGGCGCAGGACCGGCGGGAATCTCGGGCGCATCGGGGTTGAGCTCGCGGTCGATATACTCCGGGTTCACGCCGTGGCCGCCCAGATACTCCATACCGGGGCCCTGGGGCTCACCGGACGCAAGCGTCTCATTGGCAGCCATGCCATGCGCGTTGCCGGTCTTTACGGCCGAGGCGGCGCGCAGGGCGTCAAGCTCGCGCTTGCACTCCTGGCACATACCGACGGTACGGGCGGCCTGGATGGCCTCCATGCCGCCGGCCTTTTGCAGCAGGCGCTTGGCGTAGTCGATCTCCTTGTGCGGGGCAAACGGCTTGCCGCAGCGCGAGCAGTGCTCAAGCGTGTAGACGCTCTTGCTGGTGAGGTCGTCCTTGCTCATGACGGCCAGCTCAAACTCCTCGGTGAGCTTGATGGCCTCCATGGGGCAGGCTTCCTCGCAGCGGCCGCAAAAGATGCAGCGACCGTAGTCGATCGACCAGGTGATGGTATCGGCCGCAAGGTCGGTGTCCATGCGAATGGCATCGGCCGGGCACGCCACGCCGCAGGCTCCGCAGGCGATGCAGAGCTCGGCATTGTGCTCGGGCTTGCCGCGCATGTCCTTATTGGTGGGGAACGGCGCAAACGGGTACTTGACCGTCGCGTCGCCGGCCTTGGCGTTAACCTTCCAAAGCTTCAGCATATTAGAGCGCCTCCTCATCGAGCGGGGCGGCCATGGTGCCCTCGCCCGCAAGCGGCGACTTGTCGCGCCAGACGTTCTCGAACTGCTCCTTGTCGAGCACGTGGTCGCGCTTGGCGGCGACATCGGTCACCGTCACGCGGTCGGTGCAGGAGTAGCACGGGTCGAGCGAGCCGACGATCAGCGCCGCGTCGCCCACGGTGTTGCCGCGGAACATGTAGCGCAGGACCGGCCAGTTGCTGTACGTGGCCGCCTTGGCGCGCCAGCGGTAGCACTTCTGGTTATTGCCGAGCATGGCCCAGTGCACGTCCTCGCCGCGCGGCGCCTCGGTGGCGCCGATGGCGTATTTGTGCGGGGTGTACTCCCAATCCGTGGTGAGGATGGGGCCCGACGGGCAGTTCTCGAGCATGGTCTCGATCATGTCGATCGAATCGTAGACCTCCTGGATGCGGACGGCAGTACGGCCGAAAGCGTCGCAGGTGTCGGCCGTGGCGGCATGCATCTTTTGGACATCCGGATCGGCGTAGCCGTCGAAGGGATGGTCAAAGCGCACGTCACGGGCATAGCCCGAGCCACGCATGAGCGGGCCGACCGGCGAGAAGTCGCGAGCGATCTTGCGGTCCAAGATGCCGATGCCACTCGTACGCTCAATAAAGTTGGGCGTGGAGAGCAGCACGTCGACGAGCTCCTGAACCTCGGAGCGCAGCTGGTGGATAGTCGTGAGCGTGGAAAGCTTCTGCTCGGCCAAAATATCGCGACGCACGCCGCCGATCACGTTGAGGCCGTAGGTCTTGCGGTGACCGGAGAGCTTCTCGGCCAGGTCCATAGACTTCTCGCGGACGCGGAAGAACTGCTGGAAGCCGGAGTCGAAGCCCGTGTAGTGCGACGCCAGGCCAATGTTGAGCAGATGCGAGTGCAGACGCTCGACCTCGAGCATGATGGCGCGGATGTACTGGGCGCGCGGCGGGACATGAATGCCCTGGGCGCGCTCGACGGCCTCGGCATAGGCCACCGAGTGGGCGCAGCCGCAGATGCCGCAGATGCGGTCGGCGAGGAACGTCACGGCGTCATAGTTCAGGCGCGTCTCGGCGACCTTCTCCATGCCGCGGTGCACGTAGAACAGACGGTAGTCGGCATCGACGATCGTCTCGCCCTCAACGAACAGGCGGAAGTGGCCGGGCTCGTCGGAGGTGATGTGCAACGGTCCCATGGGGACGAGCGTGGTCTCCTTGCCCTTGGTGTCGGCCAAGAATTCGTAGTTTTCCATGTCGCTCGCGGGGGCGGGGCGGAAACGGTAATCCATCGAATCCTTGCGCAACGGGTACAGCCCGCTGGGCCAATCGTCGGGAAGCACCAGGCGACGGCGGTCGGGCAGACCCTCGGGAATCAGGCCGAACATATCGCGCAGCTCGCGCTCGCCCCACACGCAGGCGGGGACGAACGGCGTTACGGACGGGAACGTCATCTTGGCGGGGTCGACCTCGGCACGCACGGTAACCCAGCCGGGGTCCTCCCCCTCCATGGAGATGACGTAGTACACGGCGTAACGGCCGCACAGGGAGCGCTCGTCGTTGCCGATGATTACGGGAATCCAGCCGTAGCGCTCGTAGTACAGGTAGTGGACGGCCTCGGGCAGTTTGTCCTGCTTGACGGTGATCGTCAGCTGGTCCTCGCACTGCCATTCGACCTTCTCGATAGCGCCCGGCACTGCAGCACGCAGGGCCTCGACGTGGCTTTCGCAGCGACGAGCGTAGTCCTTCTTTTCAGGTTCTGCCATGGTGCTAATTCACCTCACTTGTCTTGGTCTGGGAACTGAACACCATGCGGTAGAGAGGGGCCTCGTGGAGCTCTTCGACGCTCTGGTTCAAAACGACGGACGTTGCATCCTCGACGCCGCTCGTGATGGCGACCGGGGTGGCGATACCGAACCACATGACCACGATCGCGAGGGCGATCTCGGGGATGATCATGAGGGCGGGCACCTCGTGGCGCTTCATGCCCTCGGGCGCCTTGCCGAAGATGGACTTGAGCGCGATGCCGGTAAGGGCAAAGTACACGCCGGTGAGGCCGATGGCCACGAGCACGACCACCCAGATGGGACCGGACTGAACGCCGGCCACGAAGGTGAGGAACTCGGAGATGAACAGGGCGAACGGCGGGAAGGCGGCGAGCGCGAGCAGGGCGATGATGGTGAGCGCTGCCGTGACGGGAGCGATCTCGACGACGCCCTTGATCTTGTTCAGGTCGCGGGTGTGGTAGATGTGCTGGATGTTACCGGCCATGCAGAAGGCGAGCGCCTTCGTGAAGCCGTGGAAGATGCAGTGCAGCAGGCAGGCGGCGATACCGAGCGGGCCACCGATACCCAGGCACAGCGCGACCACGCCGACGTTGTCGACGGAGGAGTACGCGAAGCGGCGCTTGATATCGTCCTGCTTGAAGATGCACAGGGCAGCCACCAGGATGGACAGCGTGCCCAGGATGAGCAGGAGCGTTCGCGGATAGGTGTCGCCCACCGTGATGATGGACAGGGAGTAGAAGCGGATGATCACCAGCATGGCGCACTTGAGCAGCACGCCCGAGAGCAGCGCGGAGACCGGGCTCGGAGCCTGGGAGTGCGCGTCGGGCAGCCAGGTGTGCATGGGGAACAGGCCCGCCTTGGTGCCGAAGCCGATGACGATGAACGCGAACGCGAGGCGCACGAGCATCGGGTCGAACTGGTCGGCGTAGGGCATGATGGAGGTGAGGAAGGCGGCCTCATGCGCGTTGGGCATGATATCGGCGGCGTTCGCGTAGATGAGCAGCGTGCCGAACAGGCCGAAGGCCACACCGGCGGTGCAGACCATCGCGTACTTCCAAGACGCCTCGAGCGCCTGCTTGTTCTTGTAGATGCCCACGAGGAACACGGTCGACAGCGTAGTGGCCTCGACCGCCGCCCAGGTGAGGATGATGTTGTTGGACAGGCAGGCGAGCAGCATCGTGAAGACGAACAGGCTGAACAGCGCGTAGTACTGCTTGGTGCGCTCGGCCGGCATGGTCTTCTCCTCGATATCGATCTTGATATAGGAGATGGAGTACACGCCGGTGATGAACCCGATGATGCCTACCAGAAGGACGAAGATCGACGAGAGCGAATCGAGATGGAGCCACAGGCCCAAAGCGTCGATATTCTGCCCGCTCGAGAGCATGGTTCCCGCGGTGACGACCGAAAGGACAAGGGTCGCCGCGACGGAGATGGTGTTGAGCCCCGCGAAGACGTTGTAGGACGTCGTCTTGGGGAGCGCAGCCATAATCAGGGAGAACACGAGAGGACAAGCGAGCAGGGCGACCGTCAGCATTGAAACATCCATGGCCTACCCCTTCAATTCGGTCAGGTCGTGGGAGTCGAGCGACTTGGTGTCGTTCCAAATCCTCACGACGACGGCGGACATGATGATGACGGCGAAGATGGCGTCGGTGGCGATGCCGATCTCGATGATCTCGGGGGCCGTGGGCGCGAGCAGAGCGAGCGTCACGTGGCTACCGTTCTCCATAAGGCAGTACCCGAAGATCTGCTTGAGGATGTTGCGCTGGGAGATGATGCACGTGAGGCCGACGAAGAAGTGCGCGAAGCTGATGGCGAGGGCCGGAGTGGCCACCTCGGCGGTGGGCAGGCTCAGGCGCGTGACCACCGCGAAGCAGACGGCCACCTCCAGACCGGTGAGGATGATGGTCCAGGCCGGCTTGATGGAGGAGGTCAGCGTGCTATCGGCAGGCGAACCCATCTTCTTGTAGGCACGGTTGAGAATGAACGGAACGAGGATCACCTTGGTGACGAAGGCCGACGCGGCCCACATGAGAAGCTCGGTGGCACCGGTGGTGAGGCCCAGGGTGAGCAGCACGCCCACCAGGACAACCGACTGGATCGCGTACCACTTAATGGCGGACGGGATGGTCTTCGAGACGACCACCATGGTGGAGGTCACGATCAGAAGACCGCCCAGGATATTGACTAACGAATAACCCATGTCCTACCTCCTAACCCATCCAACTAGAGGACAGAGGACCGGCGACGACGACCATGATCATGAGGACGACGAACACGAACGCCATGGCGCGCGGAAGGGGCTGGCCGGCGGCCACGGTCTCGCTCGGCTCACCGGGCAGGACCTTACCCATCCAACGCAGGAACCATGCGAAGGTGGCGACGGTCTCGACGACCATGACGCACACGAGGACAAAGATGACCGTGTTGGAAGCACCAACCGCGAAGCCACCGGAAATAATCTGGAACTTGGAGAAGAACGTGCTCATGGGGGGCACGCCGGCGATAGCGGTCGCGGCGACCGCGAAGCCCACGCCCGTGACCGGGTACTTCTTCATGAGGCCCTGGATCTTGGGCAACATACGGGTTCCCAGCGTGAAGCTGAGGGAGCCGGCGATGAGGAAGAACAGGGTCTTGGTGAACGCGTGGTTGAAGATGTGCTCGACGGCGCCGTTGAACGCCATCTGGCTTCCGAACACGGAGAGGCCCAGGCCGAAGAACACGTAGGCGAGCTGCGCGATCGTCGAGAAGGCGAGCAGGCGCTTCATATCCTTCTGGGGCAGGTACATGAGGCTGTCTCTTATACACATCTCCGAGCCCACGAGACAGGCAGAAAT
>URHU01000116.1:0-5720 GCA_900547715.1 uncultured Collinsella sp.
CTACACCTGGGGACTCAGCCTCATCAAGCGCTCAAGCTCGGACGATAAACCGCTCACGGGCGCCAAATTGCGCATCATCGATGACCGCGGCCGCACGCTAGCGGCCGACGGCACGTGGGATGCGGAGGGCAAGGCCACCGTCACCACGGGCGAGGACGGCCGCGTGACCGTCTCGGGCGTGGACTCGGGCAAGCTGGAGGTCCGCGAACTCAAGGCGCCCAAGGGCTACACCGCCTTTGAGGGCACGCGCTCCGTGACGGTCAAGGCCGAGGGCCTGGACGTCGACCAGGTGGCCGCCGCCAAGCCCAAGCTCACCATCACGGCCGAGTCGCCCCTGCGCGCCGACAGCGCGGACGGGTCGACGGGCAGCCTAGAGGCGTCGCTCATCAACACGCCCACCGGCACACCCCCTAGCATTACCACCGGAGGCTTTATGCCCTCGACTGGCGATATGGCAATGTACGCCGCGGCCGCCGCAGCGGTCGCCGGAGCCGCGCTCATCGTGGTCGCGCTCCTGGTCAAGCGGGGAGGTGGCAGCCATAAAGAGTAGCTGGCAGCCCCACAGAGAGCGGGGCGAGACGTAGCGAAGTAGATGCTAAGACACAGACAGACAGATTTAGATCAAATGGAATTCGAGCAGAAAGCAGAGGAAAAGAAGATGAGCATGAGCAAGAACATCGCACGCCTGGCAGTAACCGCCGGCCTCACAGCAGCGCTGAGCTTTGGTGGGGTTATGGCGCCGGTGACCATGGCGTTTGCTGAGGGTACAACCACCACGGCCAACGGCTCGGTGACCATCGAGAACGTTCAGGGTAATCAAACCGAGTTCAAGGGCTATCAGATTTTCAGGGGAGATGTCGCCGCCAACGGAAGCGTGAGCAACATCGAGTGGGCAAACCATGAGGTGCAGGAGGCTGTCGAAGGCGTTATTAAGAAAGAGGACACGTCCTATGCGGGAAAGAAGACTGCCCAGGACGCCGCGGACTGGATTACGAAAAAGGTGACGGGGACTAATAGGACAACCCGTGTAGCCTCTGATTCTGTTGCATACAAGATTGCCGATGCCGTGGACGGTCTTACCGCAAGCACGACAACGAGCAGCCGCAGCGCTTCCGGCCTTGCACATGGCTACTGGCTCTTTGTGACCGATCCCGACACCATCAATGAGGGCGAGTCTGGCACTTCGCCTATCTTCGCTGCCGTGGGCGATTCGCCTCTTACCATCGAGGAGAAAACGGGCATCCCCACCGTCGAGAAGAAGATCGTGAGCGACGCCGACGACAAGGAGTATGATGCCGCCGACTCCCAGATCGGCCAGGACGTGACGTATAACCTCTACGGCACCGTCGCCGAGAACTTCGATAAGTACGGCACGTATTTCTACGAGTTCTCCGACCAGATTTCCAAGGGCCTGACACTGCAGGAGGGTGCCAAGGTGCGCCTGTATCCGAGCAAGGATGCCGCGAAACGCGATCTCGCTCGCACGACGGGCACGGATATTACTAAAAGCTTCATTGAGTCGACCGGCGCGGCCGCCGAGGATGGCAGCAAGACGACGAAGTGGACCTGCGCTGACTTGAAGGCGGTCGAGGGAGTCGATAGCAACTCCTGCATCGTTGTCTCCTATACGGCGCAGATCAACAAGGATGCGGTCGTCGCGGGTACCCAGGGCAATGAGAACACCGTGACGCTCAACTATTCCAATAACCCCATGAGCAGCGAGAACGGCAAGACTCAGCCTGACACGGTCAAAGATTACACCTACGGCCTTAAGATCAACAAGGTCGACTTGGGTACCGAGAAAGCACTTGAAAATGCCCAGTTCACCATCACGACCAAGGGAGACGAGAGCAGCGTAAGCAATAAATATGTCAAAGCTGATGGTACCTTGAGTGACAGCAAGGTCGTTCTTACGACCGACGCCAACGGCGTCATCAAGGTCACCGGCCTCGACGCCGGCACCTATACCGTCAAGGAGGTTTCTGCACCCTCTGGTTACACCACGGTCGACCCCTTCACCTTCGAGATCAAGCCGACTATGACCGCCAACGATCCGAATGCCGGTCTTACTGGGCTCGTTGGCAATCTTACGACTGGCCAGGATGGTAAGGTCATCGCTGGCCTCGCCGATATGACTGCTGGTGATAATAATCTGACGGCCAAGGATGGCTCGTTGAAGAATGCCGATGGTACCTTCAACATCACCGTTGGCGATACCAAGCAGGTTGGCCTCCCGCTGACCGGCCTGAACGGCGTGACCTTCACTTGGATCGCTGGCGGCGCGGTGCTGTGCATCGGCGTGGCGCACCTCATCCGCAGCCGTAAGCAGGCTGAGGAGTCCGAGCAGGAGTAACGCTCGCTCACCCATCCCTTTGGCAGGTGGGATGTGTTGGCCATGAGACTTGCGGACACTTTTCTCGACCATCCACGCTCTTGCTTTGCCATTCTCTTTTCGGGGCAGACTCCGCACTGGAGTTTGCCCCGTTCTTTTGGGATAACGCAGCCAGCCTCCATCGTCCGATGCGGGTACGTTCGTCATCGCGTTTCTTGACTCGTATGAGGTTCGGATTAAGGTCCGTAGGCGCACGCGCGGTGCGGACGGTAGAAGGCATTTGCGCCGCAACAAGCGCAAATAAGAATGCCCGGGGTTAGAGGCCCGGGCATTTAACAAAACCAGAAAACTAGGTCGCCCGC
The DNA here is from genome assembly GCA_900547715.1 of uncultured Collinsella sp. Classification (GTDB taxonomy): domain Bacteria; phylum Actinomycetota; class Coriobacteriia; order Coriobacteriales; family Coriobacteriaceae; genus Collinsella. The sequence goes on from URHU01000116.1 coordinate 2,695, forward strand.
GCTTTCGAACACTTACGCGGGGTGCGTCGTTTCCTGTAGCTATTGTATCCCGAATCGCTTCGCCGATTCGGGACATTTTGAAAACGCAAACACGTCGGGCAAACCCGGACAATGCGGCCAGGCTCCGCCGGACGAGGAATAGTGTGTGTAACTATCGAACAGATGTTTGTCAAAATCGCGTTTACCAGGCGTGGTGCGTGCAACCGCAGTAAAATACCCTTGCGACGCATCCCGTGCGCGGGCGGCCGACGACTCGATCGGAGGTCACCATATGCTGAAATTCCTTAACGCGCTCGCCGCCCTCGCGGCGGTGGGCTCGTTCGTCATCGCGTTTCTTGACTCGTATGAGGTTCGGTTTAAGGTCCGTAGGCGCACGCGCGGTGCGGACGGTGGACGGCATTTGCGTCGAAAGCGCAAATAAGAATGCCCGGGGGTCGGATCCCGGGCATTTAACAAAAGCTGAAAACTAGGCCGCCCGCGCTCTCGTACACTTACGCGGGGTGCGTCGTTTTCTATTGACATTGTATCCCGAATCGCCCAGCCGATTCGGGACATTTTGAAAACGCAAATGCGGGCCTATGCATAAGAGGAAGCTCGTTAATTTCGAAAATTATGTATAATTCCAATATAAACTGGAATCAAACGAAAACGATGGAAATGAACGAAGCGCTAATCTACTTACAAGAAGCACTAGGCCTCTCCGCCAAGACCAAAAATTGGCCTGGATCCGCGCACTTGCCGTTGCATCTGCGGGCGATTGAGGTCCGCGCTGTTGACGCAAACGGTTTTTCGTTTTTGCTTGCAAGTTTGCCTACTGGCGTCGGGCTTCCCGAGGCTAAGAGAGTCTATAGTCAGCTAGCCTTACGCGCGGAGACTCCTGTTGTCGTTTCGTTTCCTGATGCCGATGCGCGTCAGCGCAAAGCATTGGTCGCACAAGGGATTCCCTTTGTCTGCCCAGGTAGACAGGCTTTTCTTCCATTTATGGGCACAGCCTGCACGGAGAGGGGCGGTGCCCGGTTTCGCAATCACGCGACCAAGATGTCACCCAACGCGCAGGCTGCCGCAATCTGGGGAGCAGCCCAGGAGCCATATCGTCCCTATGACCTTTGTCGTGCGCTTGGGATCTCGGCAAGCCGTGCGAGTGAGGCCATAACCGAGCTTGTCGACAGGGGGCTCGCGAGGCGCGAGCGTTGCGAGCGACGTGTCGTTGTGCTCCCTGTCGCCGTTGATCTTCTACTCAGCGAGCACATGGCAGAGCTCTCCTCGCCTGTCTCGAAGGTCTTTTTTGCAAGGAAGACGCTGCAGGTCGACTATCTTGTTGACGCCGGGGAGACGGCGCTCGCTGCGCGTTCGATGCTCGCTGCGCCGGGTATGGAACAAAAGGCCGTCTTAAGAAGTACATGGCGTCAACTGAGCGACCTCGAAGTCGCAGACGGGGAGTTGCCGGATAACGAAACGGCGATGATCCAAGTGTGGCGCTATGCGCCCGTGTTTGCCGGCTCCTCCCGTGTCGACGACATTTCGCTTGCGCTATCTTTGGCGGCAATCGACGATGAGCGAATTCAGCTCGAAGTCGATCGCATGTTTGGAAAGGAATATCCATGGCAAGAAGCGCTGTAGAAGGTCTCCAAGAATTTCAGCAGCATATGCAAGAAGCTGCAGGATCGTATGCCCTTATCGGCGGCACGGCATGCGACATTTTGCTCGCGGAGGCGGGACTTCCGTTTAGGGCGACTCACGATTTTGATGTGGTAATTGTCGCCGATGACCGGTTGCCTCAGACGGCAGAAGCTATATGGACTTTGGTGCGTGATGGCGGTTACCGCTGCGGCTGGGGCGAAGGCAAAGGCTCATGTTTTTATCGGTTTACAGAGCCTAAGAGGCCGGGTTACCCCCATATGATTGAACTCTTCGCGAAGTGCCCCGACTTTCTAAAGGGTCGTGAGGGGATTGATGTGGCGCCAATTCACGTTGATGAAAACATAAGCAGTCTTTCGGCAATTTTGTTGGACGATGCTTACTACAGCTTGTTCCTTCAGGGAATTCGGACCGTAGGCGGCGTTTCGGTCCTGGGTACGGAATACATTGTCCCGTTCAAAGCGAAGGCGTATCTCGACCTAAAAGCTAGAAGGGAAGCGGGGGAGAATGTTGATTCGAGGAAGGTAAAAAAGCATAAACGCGATGCGCTGAGGCTTGCTCAGCTGCTTGGCGAGTCGGAAGGTGTCGACCTGCGCGGAGAACTGAAGGACGATATGCTTGCGTTTGTTAAAGATTGTGAGGTGGGCGACGTCAATCTGAAACAGATCGGGGTTGCGGGCGCAACGATGGTGCAGTTGCTCGAGACGATGAAAGCAACATATGGCTTGATTGGTTGAGTGGGGTTACGTGGCCCGGACGGTGCAGTCTAGCGGTGTTGTCCGGCGCATGAGCTCGCTAATCGGCTATTATTTGTTTAGACAACCTGAGTTGTAGAGGAGTGACCGGCGATGGTGCAGGGCACCAAACATATGAAGAGCAATAACGCCGCGGACAACGGCGGCTCAAGCCCTCAGCCCAAACCTCAACCAAAGCCCAGGCGTCGTCGCAAGAGGCTGCCGCGCTGGGCCGATCGGCTCATCACCATCGTCATCATCCTTATTGGCGTGGGCCTTATGACCTGGCCGTGGATCTTGGACCGGCTCGAAGCCTCGGGCGTGTTCAACCAGATCAGCACGGTGTCCAGCACCGTGGACGCGCTGTCTGCCGAGGAGCGCGAGCGCATCCTGCTCCAGGCCCGCTCCTTTAACGAGCAGCTGGCAGGCGAGGCCACCGAGCTTCCCGCCGACCAGATCGAACCCTACGCCCAGCAGCTCATCTTTGACCGCGATCCCATGATGAGCTGGGTCGAGATCCCCTCCATCGACGTGAGCATGCCCATCTACCACGGCACGAGCGAAGAAGTCCTCATGGCGGGCGTCGGCCACCTGGAGGGCACGAGCCTGCCGGTGGGCGGCACCTCGACGCATTGCGTGCTCACCGCGCACTCG